>JASHRN010000014.1 GCA_030037335.1 Candidatus Acidiferrales bacterium
ATATCGGAACCGATAGAAGGCCGAGGAGGACAACTATTGCCGCGCATCCGAACCATCGCATTGGGTGCTCTCCAGATCCTCGTCGCGAGTCCTCGATTTTAACACACGCGTCTCATTGCTTTTCACGGCCCACGGGCCACAGACCACGGATCACGTTCTCAAAAATGAAATCTGTACCGAAACTCAGCGTAAATCTCTCTCGGCTCGTTCCAATGAAATCCCCCAAACGTCAGGCTGTTATCCAACTGCACTCGCCGATTCGCCGCATTCAGCGCCGTCACTGAAATGCTGTACTTCTCCAGGAAAGTTTTTCCGGCGGACACATCGAACGTCGTATGCGCCGGCAAATATGGCCCCGGATACTGCGCCTCGGGCGTCCCAAATAATCCGTTCGTGAACCCCGACCCGTAATAAACATTCGTCGCCGCATACGCGTGCCAGGGCAAATTTCCGTTGAATCCCACGTTCAGCGTGTTTCTCTGATCATGGTCCACCGGCGCATACCCGGGCGCGATCAGCAGCGGGCATTGCATGTTATTGGGTGGACAGATCAACCCTCCCGTGATCGGTGCGGTTGCCTGCGCGATTTGATTCGCATACGCCAGATGAAACTGCCCGCGGTTCCACAGATTCGGCGAACGCAGTGTCGTTTCCCAGCCTTGAATCAACGCCGCCTGCCACGTGATCGGCCAGAAAAGATTCGATTCTCCGATGTTGTTATGATCCAGCCAGTTTGTCGCTCGTGTTTCGTAATTGTCAGCGTCGAGCGTCCACCCGCGATAGGGAATCATCACACCAATCTGAAATTCCTTGTCTCGCTCGCCATGCAGCGGCGCGAAAGTGAAATTCTGGCTGTTCGCCAAGCCCAGCAGCGCCCCCGTCGCCGTCACCAGCGGCGGCGCTTGATAGTAATACCCATAAAATCCGCGAAACACCCAATTGAGTTTCGGCACTCGCAGAGTGGCGCCAAACCGCGGGTCCGTCGCGCTCTCCGAAATCGACGCGTCAAAATTCGTCTGCCGCAGCCCTGCGATAAACGTAAACCATTGATTCACTTTGATCTTGTCGTCGATGAATTCCGCCGCCAGCCCTCCCGTCACTCCAATAGAAGATGCCGGGAAATTCTGGCTTCCATCCGTGAATACATTGTTGAAGTAGTTGTACTGGTGCTGCGCGAATCCGTACACCCCGCCTTGGATGTCGTTCCTGTCGATGATCGTGTTGAACGACACCTGCGCGCCTCCATAGCTGGCCGTCTGATTTACGTTCGAAATCACCGGATAATCGTTCGCCCCGCCTTCATAGTCCGCGCTGTTGTAGTGATAGAACGGCGAGACCGTCAGCACCGTATCGGGGTTGAACGTATGCACCCACGAAAAAACTACGTAACCATCGGGCTCCCGCTCCGCGTCGCGTAAGCCGTAACTCGGCGATTCCCCCGACGCGACTAGGATCTGATTTCCCGTCGAGTTTGGGTCCGGGTCGATGGGAATCTGGTAATAGTCCTGTCGCAGCGAACCGACCAGCCGAAATTGGTTCTTCGCATCGAGGTTGAAGATGATCGATCCAAATCCGCCATACCCATTCTCCGCATCGTGGTCCACCTGCGGAATCGGCGTCTGCAAGCCGTAGTCGCTGCGATTTCCATTCACGCTGACGTAGTACGCCAGCCGCTCCGTGTGTCCCCCGCATCCGACTTGGTCATTCGTTTGATGGAAATTCCCCAAGGTCACCACCAGATTGCAGTCCTGATTGAACTCGAAACCATTCTTCGGCACGATGTTGAACATCCCGTACGTCCGGTCTCCATAATCGGCGTCGTAGCTGCCTCGCAGCACTTCCAGATAATCGATGTCCTTCGGATCGATCTGCGGCCCCAAATTGCTCGCGATATTCGTGTTGGGAATCGGCACGCCATCAATCAGCCAGTCCACCTGGTGCCCTCCACGCATATGCAGCATGTCGTGCGTCACATACGTAGCCGGCACGTAATCGGTGATCATCTCCAGTCCGTTCGTCAGGTCCGCTCCGGGCGTTTCCTGAATCTGTTCCTGGCCCAGCATCGTCGTCGGCGTTACCGTATCCGTCGCCGCCGCTTCCGCCGTCGCAGTCACCACCACCCGCTGGCTCACGCCCGCGACCGCCAGCTCAAAATGCAGCACCGCCGACGTGTCCGACGCGAGCGTAATCGACTGCTGCGTCTGGCTGAACCCCGCTGCCACGGCCGTCACGGTGTAATTCCCGAACGGCACCGCCGGAAACGAAAACTCGCCATTCACGTCCGTTTTCGCCGTCCGCTCCCACGCTGAATTCGTCGACTTGATCACCACCGTCGCGCCAACCACCGGCCGGTGCTGCGGGTCGTGCACCACTCCCCGCACCGTCCCAAAAACGACCGCATATGCCAGCCCCGCGCATAAGCACACAACAATTCCCAACAGCGCCCATCTCGCTAACCGCCTCAATCTCATAGCTTCTCCTTTTAACTTCACCCTTCAATCCTTGCCGCGTGCTAGCGGCTCTGATTCGTAAGGACGCCGGCTTCAATCGTGCCAAGCACGCCTGCCATAGAATGTTTCTTCCTTTTCGCGTGTTTTCTGCGCGATGTGTTGCTTTTCGCGGGTGCCCTACGCTCGTATTCTGAGCGTGGGCTCGTTCGTCGGTCGAGCCGCGTTTTTTGCCGTCACCCTCGCCGTTTCACACTAGAGCGTTTGTCATCCCGAACCCAGCCGCTGCTCTTGGCGGCCGGTGTGAGGGATCTGCTTTTGCATTTCGATTTTGTGTTTCTGTAGCGCAGAGCTTCGCGGTTTGTGCGAACTTCTCCGTTTTTTCGCGCCTCAACCTTGTTCCATTGTCATTCCGAGGAGCGACGCGACGAGGAATCTGCATTTGCTCTTGCTGTTCTGTACGCAGAGTCTCGCGCCGTGTGGGCTTTGCGATTCTTGCCTTGTCCGGCTGGAACTACGTTCGTGGAGGGTTAAACGGAGGAGGGAAGTACCCTGCAAAATCCGAAATCATCATCGCCACACGATGCGTCCGCGCCAAACTCATCTCCGGCAGCTTCGCGCTCGCACTCAACTGAAACGGCGGCAGCGGGCAATTCAATCCATAATCCGGCGTCTGCGATTGGCAGCCCATAATGCATACTGCGGCGCCGCTCTTCGCCGCGCGATCGCACTTCATTTTCTCCGCGGACACATGCCTGCCTCTGCAGCACGCCATCGCGCATTCTTGCGCCGCGCCCGCGTAACCACGCGCCAGCAGCGCCAACGGCACCGCCAGGAGCGCGACAATCAGACTCGCAGCTTGTATCCGTCGCATCATTGCGCTAATCGCATTTATCTTCGCTCTTCAACCGCGCCTATCTTACCACGCACCACTCTGCCTCATATACGCTCCCTCCACCCCAACCGGATTCCTCAGTCGTTGTTTTCTTTTCTTGGCGCGGCACATTTCCCACGTGGCTCTGCTATTTTCGCTCGCACAATCGGGAACAATTGCCCATTTCCGGTTTCTAAATCACTGAGACGGTGCTATGACTTCGCGCGTGCTTTCTATTTTGGCCTGCTTCGTGTTGGCGGCTTCCTGCCCGAGCGCTCAATCGGTCCGAAAGCGCGTGTGTCGGTCGCAGGACTCCGTTGCTACAGTCCGTCCAGGACAACCAGATGCAGAGACATTGGCGGGCTATTGGGAAGCAAAAGACCCCTTCGCGCGCGGCTCGGCTCAAGTGGGTATTCTCATCAAAATCCTCGCGCATCGCACCGTGCCGCGCTCACCGAACAGCGGCTTTGTCGCTGGCCCTCAGCAATTCGCAGAATTCGACATCGGCTTCTACGAACGTACCTCGCCCACTGCGGTCAGAATCGGGTGGTTCACTGTCGCGCCTGACGGCGGCGCATCTTGGGACGGCCATCGTCTCCGAATCAAGTTCAACGACGGAGGCCCCGGAGTTTTCATTCCCAGCAAATTGCGCCTCGACATAGCATTCGATCAGGCAAATCACACATGGGCCGGAACCTATACTCGAAATCGCGAAACAAAGTCCATCGCGTTGCGTCGGCCGGCCGCTTCAACCCCAGGCGCATCAACTCGATTTGTTGGTGCGTGGAGAGAATTGCGCCCTGTGCGCTTCGATTCCAGCTGTATCTACATTGCGCAAGGTTCCGACCGTGCGGTTCTCGCGTGGCGCAGCTATAGCTGGGGCCGTATCGCGGACCCGCGACAAGGATCGGGCATGGCGTCAATTTGGCAAACTGACGGCGATGCCCTCGGCATTCATATTGAAGGCGATACGCTCACTTTGCAGGAAGGCTTATATTCGGGCGGCATCGTCGGAGGCAATCTGCCGCGCAAGTTTGTCGGGAAATTGTCTCCAGATGGATCGCAGATTATCGGAAGCTGGACCGAGGCCGACTCAATGCCTTTGCTGCACGCCCAACCGCCACCGTCTGACTCCGCGACACTCGCGAAATCAACCACTCAAACCTGCCCCTGATTCTACTTCGCAATCGCGAAATCACCGCTTTTTCGATCCTGTTTTGCCTTTGGTTTTGTAGCGCAGAGCTTCGCGTTTCTCGCGAAGTTCTGCGGCCTTTCGCCTTTTCGGGTGCCCCATCCTGAGCGTCGTTTGCGAAGGGTGGGATTATCTGTTTCTTGTCTGACGTGGCTGGCCTGACTAGTATTAACTCGTGGTCTGTTTCCGTCGTTTATCGACGGTTCGCTGAACGGGACTCCCTGATTGATGGCCGTGTCTTGTCAGGGCACAGCTTCTTGCCCTGAGGACCGAAGGGCAGCCGTGCCAAAAGAACTTGCCGCAAACTTTTTCTTCCTTTTCGCGCTTTCTGCGCGATGTCGTCGCTTTCCTACCGTACCAGTCCACGCACTAATTTGCCATCGCCGCCCCGTCCCCGTTAATCTCGCTTTCTATGTCCTCAATCCCTCTCATTTATCATTCTGACTACGACCTCAACCTCGGTTCCCACGTTTTCCCTTCGCAAAAGTACCGCCTCGTTCGCGACGCGCTCGTCGCACAAAAATTCGCCGCCGCGTCCGAGTTCATCGCGCCCGCCCTCGCGCCCGACGAAGACATTCTTCGCGTTCACACTCCCGACTACGTCCACAAACTCAAAACCGGCACACTCGCTCCTCACGAAATCCTCCGCATGGAAATTCCTTATTCCAAGGAGCTCATACGCGCCGTCTGGCTCGCCGCCGGAGGCTCCATCGAAGCCGCTCGCCGCGCTCTCGCCGACAAACCCGCCAATTCCAATTCACCGCGCGCAGCCGTCAACATCGGCGGCGGCTTCCATCACGCTTTCCCCGATCACGGCGAAGGCTTCTGCGTCATCCACGACGTCGCCGTCGCCATCCGCCGACTCCAACACGACCGCGCCATCCGCACCGCCATGGTCATCGACACTGACGTTCACCACGGCAACGGAACCGCCGCCATTTTCGCGCGCGATCCCTCCGTCTATACTTTTTCCATTCATCAGCAGCACAATTATCCTGAACCCAAGCCTC
The DNA here is from genome assembly GCA_030037335.1 of Candidatus Acidiferrales bacterium. GTDB lineage: Bacteria > Acidobacteriota > Terriglobia > Acidiferrales > UBA7541 > DAHUXN01. The sequence continues at coordinate 5,524 of JASHRN010000014.1, forward strand.
CTTCCAATCTCGACGCCAATCTTCCCGACGGCATCGGCGACGAAGACTATCTTTCCATCCTGGATTTGCATCTCGCGCGCTGCTTCCGCGAGTTTCATCCCGACCTCATCTTCTATATCGCCGGAGCCGACCCTTATCGCGAAGACCAGCTCGGCGGTCTCGCGCTCACCATCGAAGGCCTTCACCGCCGCGACGCTCTCGTCTTCGACTACGCCCGCCGCCATCGCATCCCCATCGCCGTCACGCTGGCGGGAGGCTATGCCAGGCAGGTAGCGGATACAGTGAAGATTCACGTGAACACAATTCTTGCCGCCTCTACAAGTTCGTAGGGGCGGGGCTTGCCCCGCCCGTGCGACTCTCCGAGTCGCGTCCTGCCTTATGTGTCATCCTGAACAGCCCGCTGCCGTTGCGCGATGACGATGAGGCCTGTCTGCTGCAGGCAGGGACCTGCTTTGCCTTTAACGTTGTCATCCTGAGCGCAGCGAAGGATCTCGCCCCGGACGTTTGTCGTTGGTTTTCGTAGTTCCGGAGGTTCGCAGCTTCCGCGAACTTCTGCGGCTTTTCCCTTGCATTGTCATCCTGAGCCTGCCCGCCTCCGGGGGGCACAGCGAAGCCTGCCTGCCGCGCTGGACGGCTAACCGACCCGATTCTATAATCACAATCCGAGCTTCGAGAGCGTTAACCCTCGAAAGGGAAATCCAATATGAAAGCTAAAGCAGACGCACCCACTTCCGGCACCGCTCGCATACTGGCAGCGATATTCGCTGTGACCCTGTGCGTCATTATGACGGCGCTTGTCCGAGAGGGGAGAGCGTATGGCAGCCGGTCCGGCGGAAGTTCCGCATCGTCTCGCGCAACTGAACCATGGACAGATGCGCAAACCGTCTCGCCTGCGGCGCTCGTCAAAGAACTCGCAGCCAACAGAAAAAATCATCCTCTGGTCGTTTACGTTGGCGATAGGAGCTTGTATGAAGGAGCGCATGTTCCCGGAGCTGTTTTTCACGGTCCTGCGTTCGATCCGGCGGGCTTAACTGATCTCAAGAAGTGGGCTGAGGGAATTCCCCGCTCCTCCAACCTGGTTATCTATTGCGGCTGCTGCCCGCTCTCAAAATGCCCCAATATTCGGCCCGCCTTTGAAGCTCTGAGAGCCATAGGCTTCCGACGCCTGCGTGTACTTTTGCTCCCTGACAATTTCTACAAAGACTGGTATTCAAAAGGCTATCCGGTTCAAAAAGGCAAGTAAGCCATCGCGAACTGGCCGCAATACCATAGAAGATATGCTGGCTGCTACGCAATTTTCTTCTCGCTGGCCACACGAGGGACCTGCTTTGGCCTTTTCGTTGTCATCCTGAGCGCAGCGAAGGATCTCGCCGTGGCCTTTTGCCTTTTCGGGATGCCCCATCCTCACCGGGGCGGCGAGGAATCCTCTGTTGCTTTCTTGGAGTGCGGCGGTCCGCCTCGCGGACTCCAGCGGAGCTGGAGCTCGACGCCGCTTTGCATCGCACAGGTTCTCAGCGCGCGTACCCCATCCTCCGCCGCCTTTGCGAAAGGTGGGAATCTTTTCTTCTCATAGGGGCGCTGCTTGCTGGGCCCGCGAGACTCTTCGAGTCGTGTTTCGCTTGCCTTACATTCATCCTTCGTCTATCATCAAACAATGAACGTCGCTTCCGCTTCTGCCGTCACATCCAACTCTGCGCCTCCTCTCGACGCCGCCATCTCCCGCGTCGCCGCCGCCATCGCCGAACCCGCCCGCGCCCGCATGCTTTGCTCGCTTATGGATGGACACGCCCGCACCAGCACCGAACTCGCCCTTGTCGCCGAAGTCAGCCCTTCCACCACCAGCGTTCACCTTCAACGCCTCACCGCGCTCCATCTCCTCAAACTCTCTGCTCAGGGCAAGCACCGGTATTACAGCCTCGACGGACCCGACGTCGCCCGCCTCATCGAACGTCTCAGCGTCCTCGCTGGCGCTCGCCAGCGCGTCGCGCACTTCGCGCCTTCGACTCCCATTCATCTTCGCGCCGCCCGCACCTGCTACGACCACATCGCCGGAACCCTGGGCGTCACCTTGCACGATCGCCTGCGCGCGCTCGGTTGGCTGACGCGACATGTCGCGTCACGTCGCGACAACTATGACGTCTCCGCCGCCGGAGCAAAGGCGCTTGCCGCTCTCGGCATCGATCTCCAAGCCGCGCGCGTCCTCCGACGCCGCTTCGCTTTTGCGTGCCTCGATTGGAGCGAACGCCGGCCGCACCTCGCCGGCGCGCTCGGAGCCGCGCTTCTCGCCCTCGCCTTAAAACGAAAATGGGTTCTTCAGGATTTGAACAGCCGCGCCCTCGAACTCACCGCTCGCGGCCGCCGCGAATTCCTCGCTCATTTCGGCGTACGTTTATGATTCCCGGAAGTTGTGTAGCGCAGAGATTCGCGCATTCTTGCGAACTTCTGCGGCCTTTCCCTTGCCTATCTGTCATCCTGAGCGCAGCGAAGGATCTCGCCGTGGCCTTTTGTCTTTTCGGGTACCCCACGCTCGTATTCTGAGCGCGGGTTCGTTCGTGGGGCGAGTCAGCCTTCTGCGGTCCCATCGCCTACGCCCGCTTGTCCTGACTCAGGAGGGGCCGTGTCGAAGACACGGTACAAATCCACGTGAACACTATCGTGGCAGCCTCTCTGCACGTGTAGCGCAGAGGTTCGCGAACTTCTGCGGCCTTTTGTTGTGCAGCGCCGCTGAAGAGTGCAGCGCGGAGCGCTAAAGGGCTCAGTTTGGAGTTGACCCGCCAGGCAATAGCGGAACGGTAGCCCGGATCAGTGTCCCTTTGCTATCCGATTCGATTTCGAATTTGCCGCCGATTTCACCGATGCGTTCTCGCATGCTCGTCAATCCGACGCCCCCGCCCATTCCTGCATTGACCTGCTCCAGCAGCGTCGCAGTAAGTCCGCGGCCATAGTCGCGCACAGAAAGCGAAACATCGTTTTCTCCAGCCTCAAGACGAACATCCACTGACCGGCTTCGAGAATGCCGGTGAACATTCGTCAGGCTCTCCTGCAACACCCGGAACAGCACCAGCTCCAACCCATCAGGAAGACGCTGCAAGTTCGGCGGAATGTCGAGATTCACCTGAATACCGCTTCGCTGGCTGAAGCCCTCGACGTACCAACGAACCGCGGAGAGCAGGCCAAGTTCGTCCAGCAGCGGCGGATGAAGCAGATAGGAAATCGTTCGCGTTTCGGCAATGCACTTGTCAATGCTGCTCAGCAGCTCCGCAAACTTCTGCGCTTCTTCTTCGCTCGCCTCCTCCCCTGCTAATCTCTCGATGTTACATTTCATGATCGCCAGGTGTTGTCCGACGCTGTCGTGCAATTCACGCGATATTCTGTGCCGTTCGTCGTCCTGAATGCGCATCAAGCTTGAAGAAAGTGACCGAAGGGCCGCTGTGCGTTGCAGCACCTTGCGTTCCAGAGTTGCATGGCTTTGCCGCAAGGCTTCTTCAGATCGCTTGCGCGCTGTGATGTCATAAAAACAGTTGATGGCTCCTACGATCTCTCCCTGCCAATTGGTCAGCGGGCGAATGTTCACAATCACTGTAACCTGCGACCCATTCGGCCGCTCAATCAGCACTTCCTGATCGCGACACTCCGTCATGCGTCCGGCAACCACGTCCGCCATCGGGCACTGGTCGTGTGGCATGTACGTTCCATCGGGACGGAACAGCTTGTAAGAGCCGCAGAAGCGCTCATCCGTGTCGTCCGGTGCCGGCGCGCGGCCCCACAGCTCCGCCGCCCGCCGGTTGAAACTGGTAATCACGCCGTTTTTGTCGCAGGAATACACTGCGGTTGGATCCAGCTCGAACAGTGCGCGGTAATATTCCTTTTGCTCGCTAAACCCCGTCCTAAGCCCATTATCCGGCGTTCCCGTACCGCGCTCATTGCGCTCAGTAAACTCAGCGAACCCAGCATCATGTCCGGCAGACGCCACGTACACACCTCCAAGCGTTTTGTGACAATCCTTAGTAAATATCGTGGTTTCAGGACGTCTGTCCATACCGGAGATACTGTAGAAGTCCGCAGGTTGTTGGCACAGAACGCTCGAAGACGCCTATCCTGAGCGGCCGTACTCTGTTATCATTGTGATTCGCGAGATATCCTCATGGCGAAAACTGGAAAACTCGAGAGCGCGACGAATCAGTTGCACAGCATTGTCTATCGCTACTTGGATCCTGCCTTTGCTGCAGCTTCCTCGATCAACTCTGCCACTTCCTTGGGGTGAGAGAGCATGGCTAAGTGACTGGAGCGAAGGGTGATCGACGCAGCTTTCATCCTTGCCGCTTCGAACTTTTCAATGTCAGGGTTAATTGCGCGGTCGTTTGCAGCAATTACGAACCAGGATGGCTTCGTCTTCCACGCGGCGGTCGTAATGTTCGCGCCAAAA
>JASHRN010000015.1 GCA_030037335.1 Candidatus Acidiferrales bacterium
CGCGCTCAAGTTCGTCAACAGCGTCAGGCGGCGCGCCAGCAGAAGCAAGAGCAGAAGCAGGTGCAAAAACAGGAAAACAAGCCTGGTGTACGCGCCGCGCTGGGTTTGCCTCCCAAATGGGTAGAGAGACTGCAGGGAATGTCCCCCGAAGAGCAAGAACGCTTCATGCGCAACAATGCGCGCTTTCAAAGCCTCCCGCCACAGCGCCAAGAGCAGATCCGGCGCACGTTGCAGCGGTGGAATCAAATGACTCCTGAGCAGCGCGACGCCATGCGCAATCGTGCGCAGGTGTTCAATCGATTGTCACCCGAGGAGCGCCAGGAAGTCGTGAACGATCTAGCGCCTCGTTGGAAAGCGCTGCCACAAGACCGCAAGGAAATCCTGAACGGGCGGTTGCGGGTGTTGCGTGGAATGACGCCAGACGAGCGCCAACAAGCCCTGCAGGATCCCCAATTCATGCGCGGCCTTGACGGCAACGAACAGGATCTGCTGCGAAAAATTGCTGCTCTGCGCCCCGGTTCAGGTCCGGGGCAATAGCTGCTTCCTTCCGCGTTTCTCGCGCGCAATGTTTTCGCCTCTTCGTGACGCATACGGCACAATTTTCATTTTTCGAGCAAGGGCCTTCCTATCTGTAGAGCGCACGTTTGCTCGGATACACAACCGGTAGCGTTTTCCTGCGAGTCAGCACAAGCGGCCTTCATGATGCGAAACTGAAAATAATTTACTTTTTCGCACGATTCCTCTTGACAAGAAAAGAAGTCCGCATAAAATCGTGCGCCAAGTGGGAAAAAGTGGTAAGAAGTGGTCGGGGTGGAATGAGCCGGAGATTGCCGAATAGCCGATTGTGCTGGGCAGAAAATGCTGCGGGGAAGCCATCTAGCGACTGTGGACGAAAAGGGGCGCCTGAAGGTGCCCGCGGATTTCCTCGCCGAATTGCGCCGACTGGGCCAGAAATTCTACGTCACCAGCGAGAATGGCGATCGCGCGCGAATTTATCCCATGAAAGTTTGGGAAGAAATCGAAAGGAAGCTGGCCAAGCTTTCTTCGCACAATCCAGCCAAACAGAAATTTCTGGCGCGAACGAACTACTTTGGGCAGGTCGTCGAGCTTGACGGCCAGGGACGCATTTTGATCCCGCCGGTGCTTCGGGATGCGGCTGAGATGAAGGGTGAAGTCACGGTGAGCGCGCAGTTGACGTACCTGGAAGTTTGGAACCATGCGCGGTTCCTGGCGCAGTTGAAGGACAACCCGATTACGCCCGAAGACGAGAGGCAGTTGGACGTTCTGGGAATTTAGCGAGCTCGAGCGGTATTGGTTTTGAGCGTGCTGCACACGCCGGTCTTGGCTGCGGCCATTGTTGAATGGCTGCGCATCAAGCCGGAGGGGACGTACTTGGATGCGACGGTAGGCACGGGTGGGCACGCTTTGGGGATCCTGCAGCGGCTGAAGACGGGGCGACTGATTGGGTTGGATCGGGATCCGCAGGCGCTGGTCATTGCGCGGGAGCGGTTGAAAGAGTTTGAAAGGCAGGTAACGCTGGTGCACACCGATTTTTCGAAGATTGACGAAGTGGCGAGCGATCTGAAGGTGAAGCTCGACGGCGTTGTGGCCGATCTGGGAGTTTCGTCACTTGAATTGGACACTCCGGAGCGCGGATTTTCGTTTCGCTGGGGCGGGCCGCTGGATATGCGCATGAATCCGGATTATCCGTTCGTTGCGGAAGAGATTGTGAATCACTGGCCGGAGCGAAAGCTGGCCGACGTGCTCTATCAGTTTGGGGAAGAGCACGAATCACGCAGAATCGCCAGGGCAGTTGTGCGGGCGCGGCCTGTCCGCGACACCGAGCACCTGGCAACGGTTGTGGCAGGGGTTCAAAAAGCAAGGGGAAGGCAGAGACTGCATCCCGCGACAAAAACGTTTCTGGCGCTGCGGATAGCGGTGAATCGAGAGTTGGAGGAACTCGGGCAGTTTCTTTCTAGGACCCCCGCCACTTTGTCTCCGGGAGCGAGATGGGCGATTTTGAGCTACCACTCACTCGAAGATCGCATGGTCAAGCGCGGCTTTCAGGAACTGGCGCGGACCGGCGAATTTACGATTCTCACCAAGAAGGTCATCCAGGCTGGCGAATCCGAAATTCACAGCAATCCTCGCGCGCGAAGCGCGAAATTGCGCGTGATCGAGAAGCGCGACTGGGAGACCGGCGATGAGGAACAGAGGGAAGCATCATGACAGAATTTTACACTTCGAAGCGTATCGATAATTCGCGGCTGGCGCGGCCTTCGGCTTCGCGATGGCGCGAATACGCGCGCCGCATGGCATGGGCGGGCGCATTGGCATGTTGCGCGCTGCTCTATACCTGGCAGCATTTTCAGGACATTCAGTTGCGTTATCAGCTCGAAGAGCTGCAAGCGCGCCAGGCGCAGGCCATGGATCTCAATCAGCAATTGCACCTGGAAGCGGCGTCGCTCACCTCGCCGATGCGCATTGACGCTATCGCGCGCCAGCAGCTGGGAATGACCGTATCCGCTCCGGCGCAGTTCCTTCCGGCGACGACGGACGCTCCCCGCGACGCTTATTTGGCGCAGCGCGTGCCAACGCAGCCGGCGCAATGAACGATTTTTGAAGGTTCTTGGGTATTCGCTTTGGGCATAGGTTTGGGGCAGCCGGCCCAGAGGCGGCGTGAGGCAGCGGAGCGCCGCATTGCGGAATGAAAAGCATTTTCGAGTTGGGCCGGAGTCCATGGCGCGAAGCAGTTCCCGTCTTCGTTTGCTGATCGTTTTTGGCTTTGCATTGGTTTGGATGTTGGCTGTTGTTGCCCGCCTGAGTTACCTGCAGCTCTACCATTACCGCGATTACCTCGAACGAGCGCATCGCCAGCAGGACCGGATTATCGAAGTGAGCCCCATGCGCGGCCCGATTTATGATCGCAATGGCCGCGAGCTGGCGATGAGCATCTCTGTGGACTCCTGCTTCGCCGATCCTGAAGAAATCAGCGATCCCGAAATGGTGGCGCGGCTGCTCTCCCATATTCTCGGAATGTCGGCTGACGAAATTCAGGAAAAGCTCGCGGAATCGCGTACGTTTGTTTGGATTGCCAGAAAAATCACGCCGGAGCAAACGGCCCGCATTGAAGCGCTCAATCTGCGCGGAATCTATTTTCAGAAAGAGAACAAACGATTCTATCCGGAGCATTCGCTGGCCGCAGCGGCGCTCGGATATGTGGATGTGGATGAGCATGGGCTTGGGGGGATCGAATACTCTCTCGATAAGGAAATTCGCGGACGGCCGGGCCGGATACTCGTTCTCGCCGACGCCCGGCGGCAATGGTTGGATAGCAGCGAAGCGAAATCCGACGTTGGCGATACCGTAGTCCTTACGATTGATCAGACCATTCAATACATCGCGGAAAAAGCTCTGGCCGAAGGCATTGCGAACACGCATGCAAAAGGCGGCTCGGTGGTGGTGCAGGATCCGAGCACGGGTCAGCTATTGGCAGTGGCGAACTGGCCAACCTTCGATCCCAATGACGCCCATTCCTATCCGGCGGATGATTTCATCGATCGCGTCGTGTCTTCTGCTTATGAACCGGGCTCTATTTTCAAGACGATTCTCTTCTCTTCCGCGTTGCAGGAAGGCGTTGCGCAGCCAGACCAGCTCATTGACTGTCAGATGGGATCCATTGTCGTGGCCGGACGGCTGATTCACGATTGGCATCCATTTGGCGTGCTGACTGTGGCTCAGGTGTTGGAGAATTCGAGCGACGTTGGCTCGATCAAGATCGCACTGCGATTGGGCGCGCCAAAGTACTACCAGTACATTCGAAGTTTCGGATTTGGCCAACTCACGGGAATCAAGCTGCCCGGCGAGAATCGGGGCTTGCTGCGTCCGCTGGATGATTGGACGGCCAGTTCGATTGGCTCGATTGCCATCGGCCAGGAGGTCAGCGTGACTCCGGTACAGATGATCTCTGCCGAGTCGGCGATTGCGGATGGCGGTGTCTTGCGCGAGCCGCAAATCATCCGCCAAGTGCTGCACGGCGGCCAATTGGTGGTGCAAGGCAATCCTGATCCTCGGCGCGTAATCGACGAGGGTACTGCCGCCACAATGCGAGAAATTATGGAGCAGGTGATGCTTGTCGGGACAGGTAAGCTGGCGCAGCCCGTTGGTTACACCGCCGGAGGCAAAACGGGGACGGCACAGAAGATTGATTCGGCAACGGGCCGCTACTCGCGGACGCAGTTCAACGCCTCGTTTGTTGGCTATGCGCCGGTGAACAATCCGCGAGTGACGATTCTTGTCAATCTCGATTCGCCCACCGGGAACGACGCTATAAAGTACCGTGGGCATGAAGGCGGATTTACCGCCGCACCAGTGTTTAAGGAAGTGGCCGAGCAGGTTTTGGCGTATCTGAATGTGCCGCACGACGCGGAGATGCCTATGCTGGAAAAGGCGTCTTTGCGAACCAAAAGGGGCGCTCCCGCTAATCTGGACTTCAAGCCGACGGCAAAGCGCAGCAAGGCTTCGAATGAGCCGGATGAGACATCCGCAGCCGACATGGACGCAACCGTGCCGATTTCGTCCACGGTGGCAATAGCCGAGGGGCAGGCGGTCACGATTCCGCGCCTCACGGGCCAAGGCGTGCGCGCCGTCATTGAGGCTTGTTCGCGCCTCGGGCTGACGCCGGTCCTCATCGGAGACGGCGTGGCTTTGGACCAGAGCCCCGATGCTGGAACGAAAGTCCTGCCGGGGACCAGGGTCATTGTGCACTTCGGGCGCAGCGCTGACGCTTCCGGCACATTGCCAAGCAACAATTAGACGATCAAATGGGATCACACCTGAAGAGCGGCGCAAATGAGAAGAACGAGGGCGGAGGAACGGCGCTTGCGGAAATGGCCATGAGATTAAGCCAAATTTTTTCTGGCGCGGAAATTGCTCGGATGGCGGGCGAAGGAGAAACGGAAATTCGCTCCCTCGCATACGATAGCCGGAAAGTGGCGCCGGGCGGCCTCTTCTTCGCGTTGAAGGGCGAAAAAGAGAACGGGAATAAGTACGTCGCAGAGGCAATAAAACGCGGGGCAAGCGCGATTGCGAGCGAAGAGGAAGCCGCCGGTTCGCTGCCAAAAGATGTCACCTGGGTAAAGATGCGGGATGGAGCGCAGCGGCGAGTGCTGGCGGTTGCGAGCGCGAATTTTTACGCGAATCCGGCAAATTCGCTACAGCTGATCGGAGTCACCGGAACAAACGGAAAAACGACAACGACTTATTTGGTCGATTCGATTCTTCGAGTCAGCGGAATCCGCAGCAGCCTCGTCGGCACGATTGGCGCGCGAACTCCACGCGGACGCCGCGAAGCCGTCAATACCACGCCGGAATCGCTCGATTTGCAGCAGATGTTCGCCGAAATTCGCGATGAAAACGGCAAAGCTGTGGTCATGGAAGCCAGCTCCCACGCCCTTGCCATGGACCGCCTGTGGGGCTGCCATTTTGCTGTGGCTGTTTTCACCAATTTGACGCGCGATCACCTCGATTATCACAAGTCGTTTGAGGAGTATTTCGCGGCCAAGCGCCGCCTGT
>JASHRN010000103.1 GCA_030037335.1 Candidatus Acidiferrales bacterium
GTCCAGAAATGAAATCCGCTGTGCCGTCCTTGGAAGGAAACATGCGAGAAAAGCGCCGAGGGCCGCGAATGAATTCGCAGGTCCCTGTGGCGATTGAATGGCGAGAGGGATCGGCAGGACGAGAGTGTCAGGCGCAAGCGCGGACGCGCGTGGTGAATTTCTATGGCTGCTTGCTTGTGGCGGCGCGGCCCATGGCAATGGAACAGAAGCTAGTGCTTACAAACTTGGCAAACCATCGCAGCATTGGCGGCGTAGTAGTTTACCGCGGCAAAAAGGGCCTGGAGGGGTGGGAAATGGGAGTGGAGCTGGTGAATCCGGCCATGGATTTTTGGGGAGTAGAATTGTAGTTCCTCGCAGCAAGACTGCCGCGTCCGTAACCGCAGCACGGGATTTCTCGAAAATAGGGTTTGACCTGCCTCTGGATCATCCGTCGTCTCGATTCCACGCTGGAGAGCGCAACAATGGGCGCTGAGAATCTGCCTGCGGGCGTCCAATTGGCCCCCCATGATGAGCGGCGGCGCAGCCAGCGCGTGATCCTGCGCGTAAGCGTGAAGCTGTACGTCGCCATAGAAGGGAAGCCGGATACCATCGCGGCTTTCACGTCGAACGTGAATGATCACGGAGCACTGCTGATCTCACCGGAGAGTTTCCAGCCGAATGAGCGTTTCGTGCTGGAGCACGGCCAGACACGCGAGCGCATGGGATGCCGCGTCACCAGAAAGTCGCAGCCGGGAGCGGGCGGCTTTCAGGTTGCCGTCGAGTTTGAACGCGCCGCGCCTGGCTTCTGGCGCATCGCTTTTCCACCGACCAACTGGAAAGCTGAGGACGGTTAGACCTGCTTCCGAACAAACGGAATCTGATCCAGATCCAGGTTGCCGCCGGAGAGAACAATCCCGATTCGTTTGTCGCGCGCGGGAATTTTGCCGTGAATGGCAGCCGCTGCGGGAACCGCGCCTGAAGGCTCCACAATGAGCTTCATCCGCTCCCAGAGCAGGCGCATCGCGGAGAGAATTTCTTCTTCCGTGACCATCGCGATTTCATCAACGTTCTTTTGAAGAATCGAAAAGGTGAGCGGGCAGAGCACGGCGCGAAGCCCGTCCGCAATGGTTTCTGTTTTCGCTGTCGGCTCGATTTTGCCCGATGCGAGCGAGCGGAAGGCATCGTCCGCGTTTTTGGGCTCCGCGCCAATCACGCGAATCTGCGGCCGCAGTGATTTCGAAGCAATGGCTATACCGCTCAAGAGCCCGCCGCCGCTGACCGGAGCAATTACCATGTCCAGATCCGGCACTTGTTCGAGCAGCTCGACCGCAGCGGTTCCCTGGCCGGCAATCACGCGCGGATTGTTATAAGGGTGAATCAGAATCGCGCCCGTTCTGTCCTGCACGGATTTGCAAACGGCGTCGCGCGATTCCATGTTGTATTCGCATTCCGTGACTTGGCCGCCGTAGGCTTCCACGGCTTCGCGCTTCGCGCGCGGCGCATTGCGAGGCATGACGATCCAGGCCGGAACGCCGCGGCGGCGGGCAGCGAGCGAGATGGCCGCGCCGTGATTTCCCGAGGAGACGGTGACGATTCCCCGCCGAGCTTCTTCATCGCTGAGCGAAAAAACAGCGTTTGTGGCGCCGCGAAATTTGAACGAGCCGGTCTTCTGCAGATTTTCGCACTTGAAAAAAAACTGCGCGCCGGTCATGGCGTTGAGCGACTCAGAGGTGAGTACCGGCGTGCGATGAATTTGCGCGCGAATGCGTTCGTGCGCCGCGAGAATGTCTTGCAAATTGGGTGCTGCTGCCGCTGTCGCGGCTGGTTCCGTTTGCGCTGTGCTCATGGCAAGGATTATTGCATATTCGACGCTCGCTTGCGGACGTGGATTGCACGATTCAGCCGCGGCGCCCGCGAGCTGACACGGATCAAAAGCGGAAGGCGACGCTCACCTCGGCCTCGAAGTTGTGATTCGTAATCGAAGGATAGCTCGTCGGTTGACCGTTGAAAGTCACCGTGTAGTTGCCTTCGTGGGAAATCACGTCGCTGGCGTCGTAGCGGAAGAGCCAATGACGAGAGAGAAAGAACTCCGCTCCACCCCCCAAATCATATGCCGCTCTGTTTAGGCGTCCGAGCGTTATAGGCTCGGGATTCGAGACGTTGACGGCCCTGACAACGCCGGAGTAGCTGATTAATCCCGGTCGGAACTTGGCGAATACGCCCCAGTGCCTCCAGCGGATGCCGCTCTTGATTCCAAAGAAGCCCTGGCTGAAGTAACCGCCATCGTACAGCGATTCGGCGGTTGGTTTCTCAAGTGTGGATGCGTATTCGCCCTCCAATGACAAATGCGACAGCCAGTTCCAAGTGAATCTTCCCCCCAAAGCAAGTTGATCATTGACAGCCTGAGTCAGAGCCGGAGCGTGGAAGTCGACAAAAACGGGTGCTACTTCGAATCGGGTCGGCTTCTCCTGAGCAATAGCCGAAGGAGCTAGAAATATGTGAACGGCACAGATAAGCATGACACCGAAGAGGGCCGGGAACACGCGGCGCTCTTGCCAGGTTGAGTTACATTTCGCCATTACTGTGGAGACTGGAGCGAGCCAGCCGGGGAAAGCCCCACTGTAAAGGAGCATGAAGTGAAGAAGAGGGTGTCGTAGGTGCAGGAGCTTGTCCAACTGTAATCGTACTGCGAGCCAGAGTTGAGTGCGTGGACAATGCCCACTGTTCCATTTGCGGCAGCGACGAATTGGCTCGACAAAACCGAGTTTTTGTACAGTGCGAGCGCCATTTGAGTCGAGAGATCCAGCGCCGTGGAAGTTTGACCATAACTAGCGCTGAGGGTCTGTCCGTCGAAGGCTACCGAAACTGTACCACTGTTGTAAACCGTTTTCCCGCTGCTGCCTGGAGGGCCGGGACAGGGACCGGACTGGATGTCCGTACGGCTATAGTAGCAGACGACATCATCTGGGCAGCCGCTGACAGTGAACGTGCCTTGGGCTGCTTGCGGGCGTGGGTTAGTGAGCCGCGGCAGTGAAAGTCACTTTTGCTGTTGCCGTGTTTTTGAATTCGTCGAAGACGCGCACGGCAACGGTATGCTCTCCCGCCGCGAGATTATGGAACACGACATCATATTCTTCCAAGGGCGAGTCGGTGAGCTGTCCGGTTGGAAAAACCATTTGCCAATCGCCCGCGTCCAGACTGTACGAAGTGCGCGCGATGGCGCTGCCCGAGTCATGCGCGGTGAAGCGCACGTGCCAATCGCCGGCGGACTCGGTGGCGCGGATATTCTCCACCGTCGGCGGAGTATTATCCACCTGGAAGCGGTCGCTTTCCATTTCCGTCGTGAGCGCGTCGCCTGCGGGATTTGAAGGCGCATCGGATGCGACGAGCTTCAGATAATATGCGCCGTCCGGCATGGTTGTGGTGTCCCAGGAATAAAAATCGTCGTGAATTTTGTCCTTGAGCAGCTTCCATTGCGTTTCGCCTTCGCCGCGATAGTAAAGCGAATAAACGAGGTCGTCATCATTGTCGTCGTGAGCGCTCCAGAGCACGGTCTGATAGCCCCTGGCGACGAAGCCCTGCGGCGGAGTGGAGAATTGCGGGCCGCGTGCCTGGCCCTGAGAGAACACAAATGATTCCACTTCCTCGCTCGAAGTCTGCGGCTCGCGCAGAGGAACAACAGTTGGCGTTTGCGGCTGGCCGGCATTTCCTCCAAAGCTCTGTGCGCGTATCCCAGGATCCTGAATGACAATTCCATCGATCACCGGCGCGACGTTATTGCGCAAATAAGCGAGTTTGACCCACGAGAGCGTCGGCTGATCCTGATCTCCGGTGACGTGAAAAACCGCTTTCCACTGCGCAAAGCGCGCGGGAGGGCAGTCAACACTGCTTCCTGCGCTGTTGGTGTAGGGACCAGACCAGGGGCTCCAGTAATCGTCCGGCTCCGAAGTGTTGCCCGAGCGCACGTAGAATTCGATTTTGCCCGCGCCGCTGTTTTGGCCCCACCACGTCAGCCGCCCCCATCGAGAGTAAATCTTGGCGTCGAAGGGGTCTGATTCAAAAGTGCCTTCCGTAGCATAATCGGGGCCGAGCGCAAAGATTTTCCCGGGATTCGCGGTCGCGATATAGATCGTCCGGCCTGGCCCCGGAATCAGAGCCGTCACTTGCGAAGAGTCCGAATCCGCAAGCGAAGAAAACAGGCGCTGATCATCGAGTTGAATCACTTCGCCGTGATTCCCGGTTCCGAGCAGCAGGTGATGCGAAGGGGAAAATCCCAGCGCATAGACGACGTCCTGAGCAGAAGACCACAGCGATTCCGGCGAGCCGTCGGGCGCAATTCGATAGACTTCGCTGCCTCCGGTAGGATTCAAGAACGTTGGAAACATCACCGCGCCCGCAGTAGCGCCGGAAATGGCCTCATTGGGAGTGGCTTGCTGCTCGCCAGAGCGTGCGGCGGCCGCGAGAGCGGCGACTAATTGATTGGCGGATGGATTTGCCGCAAGCCCGGTGCGCGGACGTCGCGGAGTTTTGTTACCCACGGAAGCGGCATAGATGCTTCCATGAGGTCCAATCGTGATGCTCGTGACTTCTTTTTTATCCGTTTCGTAAACCACGAACCCTTTTCCCGCCTCCGGTAATCCGGACCCGTGCCGATTGATAGGAACGCGGATGATCAGGCCGCTGGGATCAGTGCCGACAAGCAAATTGCCATGAGAATCAAATGCCAGTGAGCGCGCGTGAGTCTCATCGCTTTTGTAGAAAAGTTTGCCAGTACCGTCAGGAGCCACGGCGAAAACTTCGCCGGTGTCTCCGGTGCCTACAAACAGGGTTCCGGTGGAATCAAAGGCAAGCGCCCAGATGTATTTTGCTTTGGGGTCGAAAAACACGGAATGCTGGCCGTCGGGGGTGACTTTATACACTTTACCGTCAGGCGCGGTGCCAACGTACAAGTTATCTCGCTTGTCGATGGCAAGAGCCTGAGCTTCAAGTTCGCTGGACTCGAATACGGTAACAGGTTTTTCATCGCCATTGAGGCGCACGACCTTTGCGTCAGAGCCGCCAGCCGCGTAAAGCCTTCCGCGCGAATCCACCGCCAGCGCCCAGGCGTAAGCAAGCGCGGGATCGGCGAGTTGTTTGAATTCCGGCGCGGGCATAAGAGTGCCATCGCTGCGAAGGGCGATGCCTTTGTGCGTGCCTTTGTCGAATTCATCGAAAGTAGATTGCTGCCAGAAACGCGTGTGTTCCGCCTGAACTGTTACGGCGCAGAGCAAAACCGCGGCAAAAACTCCAAGAAGCGTGAATCGCCTCATCGATCGTCTCGCAATCTTTTGGGAAATTGGGTCACTTGACTGTGACCGAAAGATATTGCTGGCCGGAAATCACCTGATTCATGGCCACCGAATGTTCGCCAATTTCGGATTGATAAAGCAACTGCGCGCCGCCGGGCATGCGGCGTTGATCCAGTACGTTAATCTCGGATGCGGGAATGTCGGGCAATTCCTTGTCCTCAACGAGAAGAGTCGGGGTATTGGTCCACAACGTGACGTAGAGCCGGTCATTTTGGCGCTCGCGATTGATCACACGGATCAGTTCATCCAAGCCCTGAAGATTCTCGCCCTGACCTGGAAAAAGCTCGCGCATCCGATTGAGTGAAGCTGCATCGCTGACCAGAACCTGCAGATTGCCGCGCGCGGCCTGCGCCGGAATGGTGATGGGCACTTCCTGAATGAACGGCGCGCCACGGTAAGGATGAAGCAGAACTTTGATATTCAGCGTCTGCCCGGCTGCAACTTCGCTGCGGTCAGCCCACGCGCCATCAATTTCAGACCATCGGCTTTGCGGCATGCTGGTGACATTGATTGTGACGTTCTGGACTTTCGGCACTTCGTAGGGATTGGTATAAATCCGCGCAAAAGCCGATTCGACCGCGATGGCGAGAGCATAGCCATCCGGAAGCGGTGAATCCGACGGCACGAACATATCGCGCAGGTCGACGGAGGGGTGTCCGGCGATATCAATTTTTCCGTCGAGCTGGAGTGTAGTGCCCTCGGTGTAAGCCGTGTTGCTCACGATCCCATTGTAGGTCGCAACTGCAACAAGAAGAGGCGTCAGCTTCGGATTTTCAATGACACTGAAGTGAAAGTGGCGCTGCTGCTGTGCCGTCGTGATATTG
>JASHRN010000104.1 GCA_030037335.1 Candidatus Acidiferrales bacterium
GCGTGGAGTTGGCGCAATCCTTCGTAGCTCAAGAACATGAATGCCTTGTTGCGCTTAATCGGACCGCCGAAGTCCCCACCGAAATCATTGCGGTTGAGAGGCGATTGCGGCTGCGTTACAGGATTGAAGAAGTTGCGTGCGTCGAAATAGTTGTTGCGAAGGAAGTCGAACGCCTCGCCGTGGAAATCATTCGTTCCGGAGCGCGTTGCAATGTTGACAATTGCGCCGGAGTTTCGGCCGTACTCGGCAGGGAATGTGGAGTTGTCGATCTTAAATTCTGAAACCGTGTCGATCGAAGGCTGGAACGTCACCTGATTTTGCACCTCATCGTTCAGGTTGATGCCGTTCACGAGCAAGTTCAGCGTCGTTTCGCGCTGGCCGGCGGTATCAATGCTGAGTGAACCCAAGCCCTGCAACGGATCGACGAGGAAGCCGTTTTGATTCGGAGTCATGGTCCCGGGCGTAAGAGGTGCAAGGTCGAGGAAGTGGCGCCCATTGAGAGGAATTTCCTGCACCGTCTTTTGCGTAATGACTTGGCTCACGGAGACGCTGCTGGTGCTCACCAGCGGCGTGCCGCCCGAGACCACCACTTGCTCAGTAACCGCACCTACCTTGAGCTGAGCATTTTCGGTTACGGTGGTAGCAACATCGAGCTTCAAATCCTTGACCACGTAGGTCTGGAAGCCATTGGCGCTGATCGTCACTTGGTACAAACCCGGCAGAAGACCCGGCATGACGTAGTAGCCGCTCTGGTCGGTCTTGGTTGTCACATCGACGCCGGTATTCTGATTGTGAATTGTGACTGTAGCGCTCGGGACGGCAGCGTTCGATGAATCGACCACCGATCCCTGGAGCGTTGCAGTCGACTGCGCCTGCACCATAGAAACCAATCCAAGGACAAGTGCAGCAAGAACGATCCAGCGAAGCAAAAACGCGAGAAGGGAAGATTTTCTCTCGCTGATTATCTCCATGATTCCTCCTGAGGATCAAAAGTATGAGCACCTGTGATGCAGTCGAAAAAATCAACGGCTCTGGTTCGATTGTCTGAAGGCCCCAATAACCAGAGCAGCTTCTTTATTGTTTATTGCACGGCAAGGCCCTTCACGGCCTCGCTCGCGTCTCAATGTAAAATGCATTGCATCATTGACTTACGTTCTAAGGTAATCAATGTAGTAAATCGTATCGTCCGTAAGTTGGGATTCTTCTATGGATTTCTGTACCGGCTTATATAGTTTTCAATAACCTTCAACTTCTTGCGGCAGCCGAGGCGGGGATCTCGGAAAGCGGCAGAGCTTCTTGCGTGGCATTCACAGCCCAGCAAGTCGACTCGCGCACTGGCGCGTAGGAAAACCGGTGCAGAGCAGTAGGACCGTAACGCCGAAGAGCTTCGAGGTGGTCGGGAGTGCTGTACCCTCGATTGGTGCGCAGGCCGTATTGCGGATAAAGTTGATCGAACTCATCCATTAATCGATCGCGTTCGACTTTAGCCAGAATTGAGGCAGCTGCGATTGAAACTGAGCGCGCGTCACCGTGAATGAGGGATTTTTGCTCAATGGTCAGAGGCAATTCCATCGCATCGATCAGCAAGTAATCGGGCGCGGGACGGATATTCTCTACGGCAGCAATCATCGCTTGCCTGCTTGCCTGGTAGATATTCCACGCGTCGATGCGGCTCGCGTCGATTTCGGACACGGCCCAGGCAAGGGCATGCTCGCGGATGCGGGGAGCCAGTTCGGTGCGGCGTTCCGGCGTGAGCTTTTTAGAGTCGTCGAGGCCTACGATGCGCCTTCGAGGATTGAGAACAACCGCAGCCGCTACAACCGGACCAAACAATGAGCCGCGGCCGGCTTCATCGATCCCGCAGATGCGCATCCAACCTTGCTTGCGCGCCAGCAGTTCGTAGCGTGTGCAGCAGAGCCGCGCCATTGCGCGGGATTCTACCACAGCGGCCTCGCGACAGTTGGGCCATGCGGCGAGAAATTGCAAAGAATAAACAAAAGTGTCAGGAAGGAAAGTTCATCGGCTCGTCGCCGGAAGGACCATAAATCGCGGGAACTTTACCTTCTGCTTGGCGGAGATAAACTGTGAGCTGGCCACGATGATGGATTTGATCAAGCAGATTTCCCCAAATTGTTTCCGCCTGGTCCAACTGAATGGAACCCCCGCGCAGCATCACGGTGACCGTCTTGCTGAACTCTGTTTCCTGCCGCCTCATTTTTTCGGAAGCCTCTCGATGGGCAAGCTCGTGTGCCGCCGCGATTTCTTCCATGGTTTCGGGCGGCGGACTCGACGCAACATTTCGGAGGTCATTCGCTCCGTCGATGATTTTCTCGATCACGCGCTCGTCGATTACGCATTGCCATGCAAGATCGCGAACGGAGCGAGAGCGCTCGTGTGGCTTCCGATCCAGATTATCCTTCGGAAACGCGCGAATAACCCTCGCGGTGGTTTTCGCTTCGCGCTCCCAGATTCGCAGAAAGATTTTTTTTGCATCCATGCTTGATCCCGTTTAACTCCGCCCGCAGGTCTGCACTCATTCCAAGCGCAAGGGGGAAAGATCGGCTGATTGGCAGCGGGGAGCCGGTGCCCGAAGCTATTCGGCTGACTCTTTTGGTGTTACTGCCTGCTCAGCACGCACTGCGCGCTTAATCCGGGCCGATTTGCCCTTCAGTCCGCGCAAGTAATAGAGCTTGGCGCGACGGACGTTTCCCTGCTGGACAACTTCGATCGAGGAAATCATGGGGGAATGCAGCGGGAAAATGCGTTCGACCCCAATTCCAAAACTTACACGCCGAACCGTGAAGCTTGCTCCCGCCGTGTGGCCTCGCCGCTTGATAACCACGCCTTCAAACGGCTGAATGCGTTCTTTTTCTTTCTCGCCCTCAGCTTCGCGCAATTTTACGTTCACGCGCACCGTATCGCCGGGACGGAAGGCCGGCAAATCCGTGCGTACTTGAGACTCCTGTACCTTATCGATGGCTCGATTCATAAATTATTCCCGGCAGACCCGCTCAGGTGGGGCCAGCTCACTCGGTGCAATGCGCCAATATACCTGAAAACAGGCGCATTTCGCCACAAAATTAGCGGGTTCGGTGACTGAGAGGGCTCGGCCGCGCTCGCAAACAGCTATCAGCCGTGCTATTTTTGATGAGGAAGCTTTTGAATCATGTTCGAAAACCTTACCGATAAACTTCAGCGCGCATTCAAGAATCTTCGCGGCCAGGGAAAACTGACCGAGGAGCACCTCGACGCTGGCCTGGCGCAGATTCGTGAGGCCCTGCTCGACGCCGACGTCAATTTGGGAGTGGTGGACGAGATTGTTGCGCACATTCGAGAGAAGGCCCTCGGGTCGGAAGTGCTGCTGCAACTTTCGCCGGACCAGCAAGTCGTAAAAATCGTTCGCGATGAACTTTCCGAACTTTTGGGCAAGGAAGTTCGCATGCAGTTTGCGTCGCGCCCACCATCGGTTTGGATGATTGTCGGATTGCAGGGCTCCGGCAAGACCACCACGACCGGCAAGCTCGGGAAGTGGCTCGGCGAGCACGGCCATCGTCCAGTCGTTGTGTCCACGGACGTATACCGCCCAGCAGCGCGCGAGCAACTGGCACAAGTGGCCAAGGCGACGCACACGCCAAACTGGCCGGGAAAAGAATCGGACAAGCCGCTCGAACTCGTTCGTGGCGCGATGCGCGAAGCGAAGCTCTCTGCATACGATGTGGTTCTGGTTGACACAGCAGGGCGCTTGCATATCGATGATGAGCTGATGAACGAGCTGTCCTCCCTGAAAAAAGAGCTATCGCCAGCGGAGATTCTGTTTGTTGCGGATGCCATGATCGGCCAAGATGCGGTCCGCTCAGCAAGCGAATTTCACAAGCAGCTCGGAATCACGGGC
>JASHRN010000105.1 GCA_030037335.1 Candidatus Acidiferrales bacterium
CCGAGCGGATAGCTCGGCGTGTCGTGCGGAACGGCGGAGATGGGATAGTCGTGCATCAAGCTTTTGGGAGCTGTGTAGTGGAGGTCCCAGACCCAGCGATGCATTCCGGGAGTTGCTGAAAGAATTTTTGGCCACTGCACCCAGTAAATAGGAACGGCGAGAGTTTTAGCCAGCGATTCCTGGGTGAAGGGCATTTCGTCGGCGCTGGAATAAAAGCGAACGGGGCGATTGGTGGAATCGTAGATGCCGATGGCGACTTTTCCTGACTGCGCGCTTTGCAGGTAATAGTCGATGATTGCGCCGTCAGGGGGATTTTTCGCGTGGGGAACTTCGGGCGGCAATGGTGTGTCGGTATTCGTGTCCCGGCGATAGCAATAAGCCGGCGCGGGTTTGAACAAGTAAGCATCCGACTGCGCCACGGTGTCGGTGATTTGGCGCAACGGAGTCATGTCGTCCAAGATCCAGAATCCGCGGCCGTGCGTGGCGACAATTAGATCGTCGTCGTGAATCCAAAGGTCGCGCATGGAAGTATGCGGGAGATTCAACTGCAGGGGCTGCCAGTGGTCACCGGCGTCGAAGGAAACCCAAACTGCCGTCTCCGTGCCGGCGAAGAGCAGGTTGCGGCGGACGGGATCTTCACGAACGGTGTTGACAGGCTCATTGTTCGGCAAACCGTCTATGATGAGCTGCCAGTTTTTTCCGCCGTCATCGGTGCGATAGATGTAGGGCTTCATGTCATTTATGCGGAAGCCACTGACAGAAGCAAAGGCCGTATTCACGTCATAGTGCGAAGCCACAATCTGAGTGACTTTCTGCCAGGCGGTTATTTGCGGCGGCGTAACATTCTTCCAGTTCTTGCCGCCATCGTGCGTCACCCAAATGTATCCGTCGTCCGTGCCGGCCCAGAGCAGATTGATATCTTTCGGTGAAGGGCCGAGCGCGTAGATCGCGCCGCGTTCTTTGTCAGCGTCCGGGCTGCTTGCGGCCATATCGCCGAGGCTCGCCGGAATGCCCGGGTGCGGACGACTCAAATCGGGACTGATGGTAGTCCAAGACTCGCCGCCGTTAATAGTCTTGAAAAGATAATTCGTGGCGTAGTAGAGGACGTGCGGGTCGATGGGCGAAAACATAATTGGCTCAGTGCGGTCGGCGCGATATTTCGAAGAAGCGGCGGCAATGGGGGTGACTTTCTGAGTCTGGCCAGTGACCCAGTTGTATTTCGAAACCTCCGTTCTGCCCGCGCCATAGACGATGTCGGGATGCAACGGATCCGGAGCAGCATAGCCGTATTCGATGATTCCGACAGGATGCCAATTGCGGAAATTAATCTCGCCGTCATTTCCGCGGCTGTCGATGCCGACCGATCCGCTTTCCTGTTGCCCTCCATAAACGCGATAAGGAAATTGATTGTCGGTGATGACGTGATAGAACTGCGCGGTCGGCTCCGCGTACCACGAGTTGCTCCACGTTTTCCCGCCATTGACGCTGACGATAGCACCCTGATCGGAGGTGAGAAGGATGATGTCCGGATTATTGGGGTTGATCCAGATATTCTGATAATCATCGCCGCCCGGAGCGCCTTTCAGCGCGGACCAAGTCTTACCTGCATCAGTTGATTTCCAACTCACGACACTGCAGGTGTAGATCACGTCGGGATTCTTCGGGTCAACGCGTGGGACCGGAAGGTCGCCGCCGCCAATCCGTCCCGTCGGGCGCGTGTCGTTTGTCGTACGCGTCCAGGTCGAGCCAGCATCGTCTGAGCGGTAGAGACCAACACCGCGGCTAACTGCAACCGTGGCATAAACGCGATTCGGCTCACTTGGAGCAATCGCAAAATCCGCCTGGATGACATGCTCAGGCAAACCCTGGGTGAGCTGGGTCCAATTCGCACCGCCGTCCGTGGATTTGTAAAGGCCGCTATTCGGACCATTATATTCGTCGTTATCTTCCCATGGACCGGAGACCGTATCCCAAAGAGAGGCGTAAACCACATCCGGATTTTGCGGGTCGATCTCGACGTCGCCGCCGCCGGTGTATTGATCTTTTGAAAGAACTTTGTCCCAGGTTTGGCCGCCGTCGGTGGTGCGATAAATGCCGCGCATTCCGCTGGGCCCGTAAGGATGACCGACCACAGCGACGAAAACGCGGTTGGGATCGCGAGGATCAATGGCGAGCTGAGCAATTTGCTCAGCGTCATCGAGGCCGAGATGAACCCACGTTTTTCCGGCGTCGGTTGATTTGTACACGCCATTTCCGACTGAGAGGTCAGGCCGTTGCAGGCCTTCGCCGCTGCCGACGTAGATGATGTTGGGATCGGAAGGCGCGACTTCGAGGGCGCCGACGGACTGAGTAGGCTCGGCATCGAAAATCGGCTTCCAAGTCTCACCGTAGTCGGTGGTTTTCCAGACGCCGCCGTTCACCTGAGCGATGTAAAAAACGTTTGGCTTGCTGGCGACGCCCGAGATGGCTTTCGTGCGGCCGCCGCGGAAAGGGCCGATCATCCGCCAATGCAATTCCTGATAAAGACTTTCGGGATACTGCTGAGCCATCAGCGATGGCGCAAGAAGAACGAGCAGCGTTAGAAACGAAGCGACCGAAACGAGGCGGCGAAATTGCATCAGCGGTATACCTCCAAAATTCACCGAGAAAACACCAGAGCATAATCATTCCGGGCTGGTTGGCGCAAATGAATTATTGAGCGTCGGCGGTATAATTCCGCATGACCGATCATCAACCAGCGCGTTCTACATTTCGCGGAGGAACATATGGCTAACGCCGCAAAAGGTCCCGCGATTCGCAATATCTCCGATACGGCGCGATGGGTCGCGTTTTACCGCGCAATCGAGACGGAGCGGTCGGACGCTATTTTCCAGGATCCGTACGCGCGAAAGCTCGCGGGGGAACGCGGCGAGCAGATTGTTCATGCGCTGAAACGCGGCAGGGGCCAGTCGTGGGTGATGGTGGTTCGCACGAAACTGATCGACGATATTCTGCTGCAGATTTTGAAGAGCGAAGCGGTTGATGTGGTGCTCAATCTGGCGGCAGGACTGGACATGCGGCCCTTCCGTTTGACTTTGCCGTTAGGACTGCGATGGATAGAAGTCGATCTGCCCGAGATCATTAACTACAAGGCAGAAATGGTGGGGAACGAGAAACCGCGTTGCCTACTGGAAACGGTAAAAATGGATTTGGCGGATGTTGCAGCGCGACGAGAGCTCTTTGCGCGAATCAATCCAAGCGCGCGAGGGATATTTGTGATTACGGAAGGTCTGCTGGGGTATCTCACGGAACAACAGGTCGCGGCTCTGGCCGAAGACCTACACCAAGCAGACCGTTTTCAGTATTGGGTGACGGACTTGGCCTCGCCGAAAGTTGTGCAGATGACGCAAAAACATTGGGGCAAACAGCTCAATGAGGCGAGAGCGCCGTTGCAATTTGCGCCGGCATCAGCGGAGGATTTTTTTGCGCCTTACGGGTGGAAGAGTGCAGAGTTCCACGATTTCTATAACGCATCAGTGAAGTTCAAACGGCCGATGCCTGGCGCCTGGATGATTCGCGTTTGGAGGGCGTTGATGCCGCGCCGGACGGAAAAGATGATGAAGCAGTGGAGATCCGGAGTGGTGCTGCTGAAACGAATTTGAATTAATGATTCGGTCGCCCACGCACGGGCGCCGTCTTAGGCAAAAGGCCGAAAACTGCGACGCCCGTTGGGGTACCCACGAAGACTTTTCCCGCGGCAATCATCGGCGTGATGAACTTGTTTCCGGTAATTTCGTCGCGGTGGCCTGCTTGCTTGCTGTTATAGAGTTCATGCGAGAGATTGGCCGCATCATAGGCGTGCAATACCGCGGGAGTATTGTTTTCGACAGCCCACACAATTCCATCCTGCGATCCATACGATGAAATGCCGGGCGTAGTGCCCGGATAGCCGAAAGTGATGGAAGTTTTGGAAGCGGCGGGCGTCAGGATGCGCGCGTGTTCAAATTTGAAGGCGCGGAGATAATCGTCGACGGCTCCATAATAAAGAGTGCCGTCGAAGTACGCAGGCATGGAATAAACGCCGCCGCTGCCGCCGAGACCATTTGAATTGTCGCTGCCGGTGCTCGGAATCTCCTGATAAATCGCGCTGTCATTGTCAGGATTGAACTTTCCCATGGAATCCCGGTCGACTAGATAAATGATGTCGTCCTTACCGGCGCCGACGGCCAAGTGACGAATCTTTCCTGAAGAATCCTTCATGTCGGGAAGGACGAGCACGCCGCCCGAACCCAGATCGAGGTCTTTGCGGGACTCGGCTACGGTGTTATGCATGTCAAAATAATCGGCGACGAAAAGCTTACCGCCGGAAAAGGCAAGCTTGAGGAAGGCGTTTCCGAAGTCACCCTTGTCAGGAAAATTCTCGGAATTCAATGTTGTGTCGAAGCTTCCGTTGCCCGCCAAGAGATAGATATAATTGAATTCATCGGAAGCAGGGCCGTCGCCGGACATCCAGAAAGCGCCTTCGCTGCCATTCGGCTCGATATTCAGGACGGAGGTTTGTTTCAGAGTGCTCGCATCGTAGCCCATGACCCATCCCGTGTACGGGTCATAATCGCAGTGCGAAGCCCAGCTTGTGTACACATTGCCGTTGAGGAGCAAAAGCGAGGCGCGCTCTTTGTATTGCTTAGGATCGAAATCGACTTGACCTTTTGTATTGGGCAGCGCGGAGCCCGGAAACGTAGCCTCAATGGTTTGCGGGCCGCCGAGCGCTTCTCTTCCGGTGGTGAGGTCGAGGGCATGCAGGCGTTGATAATACTTTCCAGAGCTGTCTTTCGACATGGCAACAACATAGATGACGCCATGAGAGCCGCCACGAAGATCAATGACGGGCGTGGAGGTGACGCCGATTTCTGGAGTAACCTGACCGCAGCCGCGATTATCGCTGGGAGTTTCATCGGGACCAAGGAGCGATACCTGCCATAATTTTGCGAAGGTGTCCGCATCAAAAGCATAGGCAAGGTCATGTTCTGTAACGACGAAAACGACATTGCGCTTCGCCGAACCGATTCTAAGCTGCGAAACGTACAGCGGCTCGGCGTCCACCAGACCCTGGACCGAGAGGAATCCCACTTTCCCAAATTCGCGGGAATTGACATTGCTGGGTTTCAGGATGCTTTCATTGGGGTTTTCACCCGTGCGCGCATTATCGTCGTGGTAGGTGAGGATATTGACGGGTCCCGAAGGTACCGGCATTTCAGGCTGAGATGTGCCTGCAACGGACGATGCGGATGCCGGCTGGTTGCCAGCCGAACGATCGGAGCTTCCATTCTTACTACAGCCAAGCGGAATAAAGACGGAGCTAAGAGCGAGCAGAACAACCGGCAGAAATGCTGTATGTCTCAAGGTCAGTTTTCACCGGGAGTGCAATTTTCGGCACCCAGACGCAAGAGCCTCACCTAAGATGCGGGGAATACGGCATTCGTTACAGGATTTATGACGTAGGTAGTGGACTGCGTCAGTTGGATGGCAATTATTGAAATTGGCCAAGTGACGCCGTCGCACAGCCGAGACGGTCCGGCGACATTCAGAGCGTGCAAATCTGCATTTTTCCTAAGAAATTCGCAGATTTTGAGTGAATCAAGAGCGCCATGCGCAAAAAAACACGATTTTTCGTTATGCTCAAAAATCGCCAATTTCGATCTTTTTTTGGACGTCGAAATGAGTCAATTTGGCGCCTTTTGCGTGAGCCTTTCGCTATTTATTCGCCAGCGTGCTTATCGCTCGGGTTCGTCGCGGGCGAGTCGGTCAAGTGGTCATAGTTCATCGCCGCATTCAGCAGCAGCATGAAGCTCCCCTGCGTCGTCTGCCGCCACATCGGATTGATCGCGTACAGCACCACGTGTCCTCGCCCTACTGGCACATCGACAATTGCCGGCGACTCCGCCAACTCCGCGCCGCCATCCAGCATTCCGCTGACCCACAGGTTCTTTTCGTCTGCGAATCGCAAAACTACATGAGGCCAAAGCGCTTTCGGTGGAATGTATGGGCTCGCGTATTCCTGAAGTTCCGGCGGGACGTAAAGCTCCTGCTCTGCGCGCGTGCGATGTACGGGAGGCGGAGGAGGATTCCATGGGCGCCCTTGCGGAATGTTTGGATCGCTGGCGGATCCGCGGCCACTCGTTTTTCCGTGCATCCCGTCGCCTTCACCGCCGCCGAATCCGCCCCCTCCGCCCGTGAGCGAAACGCGAAAGACCGGCGCCTGATTGAAATAAACGGGAACGGTGGGATCGTATCCGTAGGTGATTGCGTCACGCGCATCTTCGACTGTGGCGTTGAAGATTGCGCCGCGAGCGCGCAGTTGCGGCGTGGGCGCGATGGAAACTGTATCTGTAATGCCTGTTTCCGTAGGAATTATGGAACTACTGCTGACGGTGATCAGCAATCCGCCATTCTCCGCGAATTTTTTCAGATTCGCCAGTCCTGAAAAATCAAATCCGCCGCGAATGTCGCTGGTCTGATCCGGGCCGAGACCGAAGCTCGGCGTCAGATCAGACTTTTCCCAGGGAATCGGATTTCCAGCTTCGCTACCATCCGGCAAAATTCTTTTTGGGACGCCGTTAATCAGCCGAGCGAGGTTTGGCATGGAAGGCGGAAGGATAATCACATCGAATTTGTCGCGCAGGTCCGGCGTTTCGCGAATCACCGCATCGGAAACATACGCGTACGGGATTTTGCATGATTCGAGCGCGAGACGATACCAACCCTCTGGCTGTGTGTTCATCCAGTTGTGAACCAGAGCGATGCGCGGCGCTTCCAGCGGATGGCGCGCGACGGAAATATCCGCGGAAGTGGAATGAATTTCGAGGCCGAGATCTTTCGCCGCGGAAGAAAGCTGATCGCGCAGATCGGAAGGATTTCCGTCTGCGGGAATGATAAACGAACCGGCGCGAAATTCTTCACCATCCGCTTTGAAGGAATCTTCCGCAGCGAACATTTTCACATCATGCAAGCGAAAACGGAGCGTGGCCAATGCAGGCTCGGCATTTGCGTTGATGAGGAAAGAACCTCCGCCGCCATCGATTTTTCCAGCCGCGCGCGCCGGCCCATCGATCAGCGTCATCGGGGCCTTCAAAATGGACGGATCGGTGATCCGCAAAGTGGCAACGTCCATCAGCGGGCCGAGCGTCCAGCCAGTGTCGTCGTACGGCGTGGGATCGTGAACGGAGTAATACTGTGTGTCGAGAAGCATGTCGGCTTCACGGCTGTACGGCTGATCCATGCGAATGATGTAGCTGCCCGCGGGAATCTCCTGCTCGACAGCGGCTGTCTTCTCAGTCATTTTGTTATCAAGGGTCTTCGTAGAACCAGCTTTTGTCGTCACCGTCGTTGCTTGGTCCAGGCGCGCGACTTCAACGCCCTGATCTTGCAAAAGGCGCGCGAGATGTGCATCGAGCGCGGGGCGCTTGCCATCATTGAGAATCGCCCATGCTGCCGGGCCTTCCGTCGTTGCCTTCGCGACGGAGCGGCGGCTCATGTTGTAAAAACGCGCGAGAAACTGTTCGGGCCGCTGGGCCATATAGCTCAAGCCGATGAGCAGGGCGCTCTGCTGCAGATTCACGTTGTCGCGAATCGACCAGTTGATTTTCGGCAGCGGCGGATTGGGACGGAACCAGGTGATGCTTGTGTCTTCGGGTGAAACGGTTTGCACGGAAGTGTCCGCGCCGCGCCCGCCGAAGGTTTCATAGAATCGGCCAATACCGTTGTGCCCCGCTTCGGCGAACATCATGTAATTCGGCGCCCAGCCGTCGTAAAAGCCGTGCGTCCAAACGCCGGGCACGCCGTAAGCCGTCATTTGCTGCACTTCGTTGTAGGCGAGCTCCTGCCATTCGCTCATCACGATGGGATCGAGCCACGCGTTGTAGGGGCCTGTACCCGTCGAGATGTAGAGGAAGGGAATCGATTCGTGCAGATCATGGAGCACTTGCGGATGCCATTCGAAGAAAGTTTTCATTTGAATTTTGGAAAGCGCGAGAGCCATGGCGATTCCGTCGCGATTGTTGTCGTGCGCGACGTAGTGGCCCCAGTAAATGAGGCTCGGCGCTTGCTTGTCTGGATTCGCTTTTTCCCAATTGTAGAGATCCACTTCGCGGTCGCGGCCGTCCACTTCGAGAACGGGAGTGATGAGCACGATGATATTTTTGCGAATCTGCTCGATCATCGGCGAATCTTCCACGGCGAGACGATAGGCAAGCTCCATGAGCATTTCCGGCGAGCCGGTTTCGGGAGAATGAATGCTGCCGGAGAGCCAGTAAATTGGCTTGCCGGTTTTTTCGAGATCGGCGGCTTCGTCGGGAGTGATCTTGCGTGGATCGGCGAGCTTCGCGGTGATGTCGCGATAATGGTCGAGCTGCGCGATGTTTTGCGGGTCGCTGACGGCGACGACCATGAAGTCGCGTCCCTCTTCGCTTTTTCCAGTGATGAATGTGCGGACACAGGGCGAAGCTTTTTCGAGCGCGTGATAGTAGCGATAAATATCGGCGACGTGTGTGAGCTTGTTGGGCGTGCCAATCACGTAGCCGAGAATTTTGTCGGGTGAAGGAACAGTTTTTGACGCGGGAAGATGATCGACGAGGGGAGTCGAAAGGAAAGGCTCCGTGGTGTATTGGCGGATTTTCGCCGTGTAGTCCTCGTCGAGCGGCTGCGGCGCGGTGGATTTGGCTTTCGTGGAAGAAGTTTTGGTTTTGGAATGATGAGAAGCGTTTGCGCGCGCTGCGGGAATGATGAATGCAAGCAGAAGCGCGAGTGCAGCCAAGAATGCGTATACAGGCGCACAGCAAGGATTGCGTTTTGCGGCCATCGTGGACACCCCTCTTTCTTTTTGCAGGGACGGATTATGCAACTTTCACGTTTCGGAGAGTAGTTTTTTTGTCGGGCGGATCGACTATTGAAGATCGTTGCTGTGGCCCTTGTGGTCGAGGCATCCTTGAATGACGGAGTGAATAATGGAATTGATATCTGGCATGACAGGGAGGAGAGCGTTTGCCGCTCCGCTTACTGTCTGCTGATCGAAATCGTTCAGCGTCCGAGGGGAGGCGTGATTAGCGCACTTCGCCACAACCATTTGGACATGTAGTCCGTGTCCAAGGCAACGTCAGCGGGAATTGGTTCAGCGAGCCTTAAATCGCCAGGACCGACGTAGAGGAAGGCGTCCACAAGATCCGCCATCGGTTTTTGCTGCGGGAAATCGTAAACCGGCTTGCAATTCTGATCGAGTCTGAGAAGGAACAGGGAAGACTTGGCCCAAAGGCAGCGCGCCAAGCCATGTGTCCTTCGCCCGGGCGAGCGAAGGGACTGGCCAATTTGCGAATCGGCTGCTGAAGGAAGCGGGCAAGTTGAAATCATCCGCGAGGTCGTTGATAACGAAAGTGAGGCTTGGATAACGTTTTTCGTAGATAGTGACGGCATTGCCGGGAGCAGGGACAGCAACTCCGTGCATGAGATGAACCACGCCGAAAAGCATGAGCGCCTTGCGATGTTGCGACAGTACGTTTTTCTCCATGACCGAAGCGATGCTGGCATCCCGACCGGAAAATTTTAAGTACTCCTGAATGGTTTTGACCTGGTCCCAATCAATGGGAGGGTCGCATGCTATTACACGGAGGCGCCTTCCCGGCGGCAGCTTCTGGTTAATCGCGCGCACGAGGGGAAAAAGTTCCTCAAAGAATTCTGAGACGCCGCACATGGGCTGCGTGGTGTTGCGCCATACTTTCTGCACATCCGCGAACGGCACGTCTTCACCGGCAATGTAACGATCCAGAATGGGTTGGTAAAGAGAGTTGCCGCATTCGACAGCAATGTCGTTCACTTTTTCCGCAAACGCCGGATTGCGGATCAGCGACAAAATAAAATCATCTAAATCCTTGTCGCCATGAGCCTCCGGCATGGCAACAACTTCGTATTTGTCGAATGCCGAAAGGATCGCGGGTATAGCAGGTTGCGGATTTAGTTCCGAGCCGGTCTGCGTGGAATGATCAAGAGTTTTCGCTCGGCGGGCAGGAATGAAGAGAGCGAGTGCGAACACAAATGCAAAGACAGAGACACACCAAGGATTGCGCTCTGCGATCATTGTGGGGCACCTCTCTTTCAAATTTGCGAGACGGATTATGCAACTTTCGCGTTTCGGACAGTAGTTTTTTTGCCGGGCAACACAGGAGTAAGAAACGATGGCGGTAGTTGCTGCGTTTTGAGGAGACTGAGTCTGCAGGGCGGCCTGGGCCGCACGGCGAGATCCTTCGCTGCGCTCAGGATGACAACGTAAGCGCTATGCCTGCTTCGAGAATGCACCTCTTTGCGGAAAGAAGCGAGTTGCTCGGGGAATGTGAAGGCAAAGCGGCGTCGAGTTCCGGTGCAAAGGCGCACCGGAATCCGCGAAACGGACCGCCGCACTCCAAAAAGGCAACAGCAGGTCGCTCACAGTCATCCCGCAAAGGCGGCTGGGTTCCCTTCGCTCCTCAGGGCAGGCGGGATGACAACAAAAAAGACGCAAAAAAGGGCAAAGACCGAGGCGAGATCCTTCGCTACGCTCAGGATGACAACATAGGTACATGCCGGCAGGGTGCACCAGTAAGACGCGCGTTAGAGAATGCCAAAGAATCGGCGGGCGGGCCTGCGGTGCCGGAGGCGAAGCTCGAAATAGCGCGAACGGGATAGAAGAAGTTGCTGGGGCGAAGAAAAAACGCTATGGCTGAGAAAAAGCAGTGTCCGTAAAGGATTGACCGTAGGTGGCTTAGCAGCGTTTCGGGGCGGCACAATACGTGCAAGAGGGGATTGTGCGGCTGGTACTAGAGCAGCATGATGCAGTCCGGCGGAGGTCACGGAAGATTCAAGGCCCGGTCCAGGAAAAGCTTGCAGGACCATCCCGCGAAGGTTTTGAGATCGTCGGAGGAAGAAAGAAATTCCAACGGCGAGGCTTTTCCGCAGTTGAAACAGCCTCAGGTACACCTTGCGCTAGCCGACTTGCCAGCATCTCTTCTGGGCTCGAAGACCGTTGCTGCCGTAATGGCGGGAGAAGCACTATAATTGTCGGAATCACGGTGGCCCGGCGACAGATGTCTATAAATTCATGAGCGACTCCGAAAAAAATACGAAGCGGCGAACGGTGGAGGCAGCGCCCGCTCCCACGCTGCAAGAGCGGTTGAAAGCGCTGCAGAATGTGCCTCCGGTGCTGGGAATGATTTGGAAGGCGGCACCGCGGCCGGTATTTGGGGGAATCCTGTTCCGCGTTTTGGTGGCGGTGATTCCGGCAGGCGTGTTGCTGGTGACGAAGTACATCATCGATGCGCTGACGTATCACACGCCCGCTCTTCACTACATTTGGTGGCTGGTTGGAGCGGAATTTGCGCTGGCATGCCTGGCGATGATTTTTTCGCGCGTAGCGGACTATTGCGAGACGGTGGTTGCAGATTTGTTCACGCGATATATCGGCAAGCGGATCATGGAGCACGCGTCGAAGCTGGATTTGACGTCGTACGAGGATGCGGTGGTGTACGACAAGATGGACCGCGCGCGTGTGCAGGGAACGGATCGCGTAGCGATGATTCGCGCGATGGGACAGTTGATCCAGCAAGTGATTACGACGGTGACGTTAGCTATTCAAGTGGCGTTTTATGCGCCATGGATTTTGGCGATTTTGTTTATCGCGGTGCTGCCGGCGTTTGTGGGCGAAACGCATTTTTCGTTTCTGGGCTATTCGCTGAATTTCCGGCAAACGCCGGCGCGGCGCGAGATGGATTACTTGCGGATTGTCGGTGGGAGCAAAGAAACCATCAAGGAGCTGAAACTCTTTGGACTGGGCCCGTTTTTCGTGAAGCGCTACACGACGATTACGGATGAGCTGCACGAAGAAACTGAGCAACTGGCGCGACAGAAGTTGATTGTTGGAACTTTGCTGACGGTATTAGGGACGATTGGGTATTACGCAACGTATGCGTATGTGGTTTACGAGACTGTGCTGGGGCGGTTCAGCATCGGTACTTTGACATTGTTGACGGGCGCGATTGCGGGCGCGAGCACGAATATTCAGGCGGTGTTCTCGACGTTCTCGGGAATTGCGGACCAGGCGCTGTTCATGACGGATTTGCTGGAATTTTTCGCGGTGCAGCCGAGGGTTTTTTCGAAGCCGAATGCGCTGCCAGTGCCGCGGCCAATTCGAGAGGGATTCGAATTCAGGAACGTTTCGTTTTCGTATCCCGGGCATTCACGCGTGGTGCTGGGGAACGTCAGCTTCAAGTTAGAGCGTGGCGAACGCATTGCACTTGTGGGTGAAAACGGGCAAGGCAAGACGACGATTGTGAAGTTGATGGTGCGGTTGTACGACGTGACCGCGGGACAGATTCTGCTGGACGGCGTCGACGTGAGGGAATACGAGCTGGAAGACTTGTGGAAGGAAGTCGGCGTGATTTTTCAGGATTTTGTACGTTACGAAATGAGCGCGGCACACAACATTGCGATGGGGCGAATTGAAGAAGCGCAAAACGAGGAGCGCGTGCGCATTGCAGCGGAGAAGAGTCTGGCGGATCAGGTGATCAGTCGGTTACCGAAGAAATACGAGCAAATTCTGGGTTCGCGGTTCGAGGGCGGCGTGGATCTTTCCGGCGGCGAATGGCAGAAGATTGCGCTGGCGCGAGCGTATCTGCGCGACGCGCAAGTTTTGATTTTGGATGAACCGACGGCTGCGCTGGACGCTCGTTCGGAGCACGAAGTGTTTCAGCGATTTGCGGAATTAACAGAAGGGAAGATGTCGCTTTTGATTTCACACCGCTTTTCGACAGTCCGCATGGCGAACCGCATCTTGGTGCTGGAGAACGGCAGAATTGCGGAGCAGGGTGCACATGAAGAGCTGCTGAAGAACCGCGGGCGGTATGCGGAGATGTTTGAATTGCAAGCGGCGAATTATCGATGAAAGTCTGAGGGCCTGGGGAAAATGGCAACACCGCATGCAGGACCGATCAATGGCGGAGGGAATGCGATTCCGCCAAAGACATGCGAGGAGAGCGCGGAGTTGGCGAACAAGATGGATGCGGCGAGCGCAGAGAAGAGTGTGCAAGTTTTGGACGAATTGCGCGCACGCGGCCGGGAAATCGCGGCTGCGCTGACCATTGTGAAGGAGCCGGCGGAAACGCAGCGGTTCGAGGCGCAACTGGACGATGCGTCCGAGGTGCTGGAGACGGCGTATGCTCAATTGCAAGCAGTGGCGAGCTCGGGAACAGTGCTGAGGGGGATCGAGCGGCAATTTTTTGAGAGTTCGGAAACGGTGCGCGTTGCGCTGGAGAATGCGCGAGGCGGATTGAAGAAAGCGGGAACGGTTCCGCAAGTGAAGGGCGCCGATGGCGAAACGGTGCCGCGAGTGCTCGAAATCGCGGAGAAATTCTTTGAAGCGGTCGACTACGAATTTGACGCCGAGCGATTCAAAGTGTTTTTCCACGCGTTTCAGGAGAGGCAGCCATTGGAATTCGCGGAAGTGTGGCTGCTGGTGGCATTTGCACAATTGCTCCTGTTGAACTGGATGCGACGCGAAATTGAACGCATGCAATTAGGGGCGGCGGTCGAAGCGGGAGCTGAGAAAGATGCCGCCGACGGCGCAAAGTTGGAGACGCTGATTCGGAGCTTGCGGCGAATCGGCGACATCGAGTCGGAAGAAATTATCGAGACGGTGAGCGAAGCGGATCGCGTGCTGCGGCGGGATCCGGCGAAGGCGTACGCAGGAATGGATTTGGAAACGCGCGAAGCATATTGCAAAGCAGTGGCGGAGCTGGCGGCGCAATCGGAGTTGAACGAAAGAGAGGTAGCAGAGAAAGCGATTGAACTGGCTGAAGCAGCAGCGAGCGCAACAACCGCGAGAGGTACGGAGCGGCGGAGGCACGTTGGGTATTACGTGATTCGCGAGGGCCGTAAAATTCTGGCAGGAGCGATCGGTCACCGTGCCTCGCGAATGAAGCGCTTTCGAGCGGCGCTGTTGCGCTCGGCGGACCTGATCTATCTGACAGGAATTGAACTCGCGACGATGGGTGTGATTGCGTTGGTATTAATCGCAGCGCATGGGAAGCTGCCGACAGCTTTGGAGCTGGTGCTTTTCCTGCTGCCGGCGCTGGAATGCGCAGTGGCAACGGTGAATGCGCTTTCGACGCAATTTGTTTCGCCGCGCGCGCTGCCGAAGATGGATTTTTCGGAGGGGATTCCGGAGGAGTTCGCGACAGTGGTGGCAATTCCGACGCTGCTGATCAGCGAGGAGCAAACGAGGAAGGTAGTGAATGACCTGGAAGTGCGCTATTTGGGCAACCGTGACCGGAACTTGTTTTTCGCGCTGGTGACGGATCCGCCGGATTCAACAAAGCAGTTCGATGAAAAAGACGCCTTGGCGCAGCTATGCAGCGAGTTAGTTCAAGAGTTAAACCAAAAATATGCGCGCGACGGGCGGGATCTGTTTTTCCATTTTCACCGCAATCGCGTCTACAACGCAGCGGAAAAAATTTGGATGGGATGGGAGCGCAAACGCGGGAAGCTTCTGGACTTCAACCATTTGCTGCTTGGGCAGGAGAATGATTTCACGCTGAAGACCGGCAATCTTTCGGCGCTTTCGAAGATTAAATACGTGATTACACTCGACGCGGATACGCAATTGCCGCGGGATTCGGCGCGGAAATTGGTTGGCGCGCTGGCGCATCCGCTGAACCGCGCGGTGGTGGATCCCGTCAGCAAGAAAGTGGTGGAAGGCTACGGAATTTTGCAGCCGCGGGTGGAAATCAGCATCCGGTCGGCGGCGCGTTCGCGGCTCGCAGAGATTTTTTCAGGCGATACGGGATTCGATATTTATGCGCGGGCGGTTTCCGACGTGTATCAGGATCTTTTTGGCGAAGGGATTTTCACGGGCAAGGGAATTTATGAGGTAGAGACTTTTCAGCAGGCGCTGGAACACCGTTTCCCCGTCAATTCGCTGCTGAGCCATGATTTGATCGAAGGAGCTTACGCGCGCGCAGGATTGCTGTCGGATGTTGAAGTTGTTGACGATTATCCTTCGCATTTCAGCGCCTACAGCCGGCGGAAGCATCGCTGGGTAAGGGGCGACTGGCAAATCATTTTGTGGCTCTTGCCGCGCGTGCCGGATTATTCCGGCAAAATCGTAAGAAACCCGCTGAGTCTGCTTTCGCGCTGGGAGATTATCGATAATTTGCGGCGAAGCGTGACGGAGTTTGCAACGTTCCTGCTGCTACTGGGAATCTGGCTGTTTTACCCCGGGAGCGCACTCTACTGGACGCTGGCGGCGCTGGCGGTGATTGCGTTTCCAACATATTTTCCATTCGCGTTGTCGATTGCGCGCGCAGGAGCAACGCGATGGACGGCGGCTTACTGGAAGAACTTCGCCGCGGATTTGGCGGGTGCGACAGAACGCCTGTTTTTCCGAATCACGTTCCTGTGCTATCAGGGATTCGTGACGATGGATGCGGTGGTACGCACGATCATTCGCCTCACGATTACGCATCGGCGGATGCTGGAATGGGAAACAGCTGCTGAAGCGGAAATTGCGGCAAACAAGAAGAGATCACCGGTGGAAAGCTACATGGACTGGATGCCGCTGCTATCGTTTGGAATCGCAGTGATCGTCGCGGCGTTTCGGCCGGAAGCGTTGATCGTGGCGCTGCCGTTCTTGGCACTCTGGGCGTGCTCAAAGCCAATCTGCCATTGGTTGAACCAGCCGTACCGTTCCGGCGTGACTCCTCTCGACGCCAAGGACCGTGCCATGTTGCGCGGAGCGGCGCTGCGAACGTGGCGCTTCTTTCGGCAATACAGCACGGCGGAAGAGAACTGGCTGGTTCCCGACATTGTGCAGGAGGCGGCACCATTCGCAGCTCATCAAATCTCGACAACCAATCTGGGATTCCTGCTGAATGCGAGGCTCGCCGCATATGACATGGGATTTACAACGCTGCGGGAATTCATCGCTACGATCCAGAAGACGTTTGAATCGATGGAGCGCCTAGCGAAGTCGAATGGGCATTTATACAACTGGTACAACACGAAGACTCTGGAACCGCTGACGCCACGATTCATTTCCACAGTGGACAATGGAAACCTGGTCTGTTGCCTATGGACCCTGAAGCAGGGCTGCCTGGAGGCGCATAAGGCACCGATTTTTCAGGAAGCGTTCTGGCGAGGGCTGGAAGATCATCTGGACATTGTGGCGGAATTCCTGCCGAAAGAGCGGAAGAACGAGAGAATCGCGGCGCGAATCGCCGATATGAAGGTGCGGACGCGTTTGAAAACCGCCGCGGATACGGCGTGGCTGGAAGTGATTCATGGGTTGGAAGTGGATGTGGCCATGCTGGAAATGGAGCTGGCCGAGGCCGAAGTGGCAGAGGAAGGGCGATGGTGGGCGCACGAAGTTACTCAGCGGCTCCATGCGATGGGGAAAATGATTCAGGACTACACGCCGTGGCTCTTGCCAGAAGTAGCGAAGTATTTGCGTGCATTTGAAATATCAAGCGAGATGGCCGTTGGCGGGCTGACGCTGGAGTCGGCGCGGAAGGCGAATGCGGATCTGCAGAAGCGGCTGGAGGAATTTCTGCAGCAGCCTGAAGTGGACGCAGAAACGCGTTCGATGGCGGAAACGGTTCGCATGCGGCTTGCAGGAGCCGAAGGAATTTGCCAGCAAGTGGGTGCGGATCTGGCAGGAATCGCGAATCTCGCTGATGAGTGGGCGAATGGCATGGATTTCGGGTTCTTCTACAATCCACGAAAGAAGGCGATGTCGATTGGATACGACGTGGAGCATAACTGCCTGATGGAGTATTACTACGACGTCTTCGCGTCGGAAGCGCGGGCGGCGGTGTTTGTAGCGATCGCAAAAGGCGAAGTGCCTCAAGAGACCTGGCTCTTGCTGCGGCGGCCCCACGCGATGCACCGTCGGACACGCGTGATTCTCTCGTGGACGGGCACGATGTTCGAATATTTGCTGCCGGCGCTGTGGATGAAGATTTATCCGAACACGATTTTCGAGCGAAGCGGGCAGGGAGCGGTGCGGACACAGCAGAACTACACCAGGCGCACTCCAGTGCCATGGGGAATTTCAGAGAGTTCGTGCATTGATAAGAATCCTGATGGATTCTACCGCTATCACGCGTTTGGCGTGCCTGGGCTGGCGATGAACCGGCCGAAGGCGAAGGAACTGGTTATTTCGCCATATTCGACATTTCTTGGGTTGCTGGTGGATGCTTCGGGCGCGGCAAAAAACTTGCGGCGGATGAAGGAAATGGGCTGGCTCGGCTCGTACGGATTCTTTGAGTCGGCGGATTTTACGACCGAGCGCGTAGGCGAAGGCAAGCAGTACGAACTGGTGCGCTGCTGGATGGCGCATCATCAGGGAATGATTTTGCTGGCGGTGGCCAACGTGCTTTGCGAGGCGCCGATGCAGCGTAGGTTCCATGCCGAGCCGCAGGTGGAAGCGACGGAGCGGCTGCTGCACGAAAAATTCCCGCGTGTTTGGAAACTGGAAAAAGTGGAAAAGGCTACGGCAGATGCGCACGCCCTGCTGAGCGTGGAGCAGAAGCAACGTCTGGCAGAGTCCGCGTTGCTGCACGGGCATGTGGGCATCGCCAATGGAGAGGCCGCGGAGCCGGCGCGGGCGGCAGCGGCCAGCGCGAAATCAGGAGTGAAGCTGGCTCCGGAGAATCACCGCAGCGATACGTGATTTCGTTTCTTCAGCTGATTCCTTCACTGAAACTGCACCGCACCTTATCTTCATCTTCGCTGAAAAACGACATACGTGTTTCACGCGCCGACGGCGAGGAGGGGATCGGTCTGGTTGATTGCCAGCGATGAGACGATGAAGAGCACGACGCCATCGGCCGGGCTTATAGCATTTTGCAGAACATCCCCTTCGCAGTTTTTCACGCATCCGAGGTTCTGACCTGCCTTCACTTTATCGTTGACGTCGACCGCTGGATACCAGAAGCCGGCATGCTCGCTGCGGAGCCAAAGGAAACGTTCGAGCAATGTGGACGGTGAAGGATTGGGCGCGCCGCCGGGAATCATATTCAAATGGCGCATTAAGCGATTGAGGCCATTGGTGTGATCCGCGACGTGCCGGGGAGTCCAAATTCCCTGACCGCCGGATTCTGCCAGGATGGATGGAATGCCGGCGCGCGAGGCGGCGCAAAATGTGGAACCGGGAGTTTCGCTGCAAACCAGAAAACGAATCCCAAATACTTTTGCCATCTCTTGGGACACTTGGTCAACGCGCTCATTGCCGGAGCGGAAGAAAATCGTGAAAGGGACAAGCGCTTCGATCAAATCGCCACCGTGCAAATCCACGTAGTAGTTTGCCTGGGAGATAACATTGCGAAAGACCCAGTCGGCGATCTGTTCGGAAGCGGTGCCCTGGGCGTTGCCGGGGAACACGCGATTGAGATTCTTACCATCGAGCGGGCAAATGTAAATGGAGCGTGCAGCAAAAGCGGGGATGTTCATCACGGGCACGACGATGACTTGACCGCGTAGATTTTCGGGCTGGAGGGAGCGTCCAAGCTCGAGGGCCGCAGCGATGCTGGCGTACTCCGCAGGATGAACGCCGGCGGTTACGACGAGCATCGGGCCGTCAGCATTTCCGTTGATAAGCCACATCGGGAGACGGTAAGGCTTGTCCTGAACCGGAAATTCATTCACGCCGTACTGTTTTTGTCCACGTTTGGCGGAGAGCGCACCAACTGTCAGTACGTCATTTGGCATAAGTCTCACCGTCCTCCATCGATCGAGAGCGTCTGGCCAGTGATCCAGCCAGCTTGCTCGCTTGCAAGAAAAAGCACGCCGTTCGCAATGTCCTGCGGTGAACCGAGGCGCTTCAGCGCTATGCTGTCGATCAAGCGGTGGTGTCCCTCTTCCCCGTAGGCTTGCCACTGTTTTTCAGACGCGGGATTCGAGCGGACAAAGCCCGGCGCGATGCTGTTGACTGTGATGCTCCACGGCCCTAGTTCGTGCGCGAGCTGACGCGTCAGGCCGATTTGCCCGGCTTTTGCAGAAGCGTAAGCTTGAATTCCGGTGAGACTGATTCCCAGGCCCGCGCCGCTTGAGATATTGATGATGCGGCCGTAGTGTGCGGCTTTCATTGCGGGAGCGACGGCCTGGCTGCAGTAAAACGTGCCGTCCAGGTTGACGGCGAAGATGGCGTGCCAGTCGGAATCGGAGACGTCCTCAAGAGGGCGGCCGACTTGGCCGATGACCCCACCGGCGTTGTTCACGAGAATGTCGATGCGTCCGCTTGCTTTGAGAGTCTCGTCGACCATGGCTTGCACAGTGGCGCGGTCTGTCACATCGAGAACGCAGGCGCGAATTGGAGTTGACTGGTCTCTTGCCAGGCGCGCGGTTTCTTCCAGTTCGTCGCCAAGCACGTCGCAGGCGACAACGCGTGCGCCCAGAGCGGCAAAATTCAACGCGATCCCGCGGCCAAAGCCATGGGCTGCTCCGGTGACGATAGCGGTTCGATTGTCGAATCGGATTTGCATTTGATGATGCCGGATTGCGGGTCAGGCCCAGGGTCCTTCCAATGCTTCGCGCGTCTCCTCGACGCCGACGCGCCACATGTGGAGCATCTGCTCGTCAGGCTTCTGGTATACGCCGCCGTAATTGCCGTCGCCGATGTACGCTCGAACGCCACCAGCATCCATCATGCGCATGCGCGCGAGATCGATCATCGATTTTTGGCTGTCCGGCAGCTTGATACCGGGCAAACGCGTCCAGGGAAAGTTCTCCATCCAAGAAGCGTGCGACGCGACGGCGTCAATCGTCGCCACTGCTGCTGCGGTTCTGGGCGCATTCCACCAGTTGTGCCATTTCACGATGATTCCGGGATGATCGTTCATCCATTCCTGCAGGATTGAACCGCCCGGGGTATTGCCGCCGTGGCCGTTTACGAACATGATGCGCTTGAATCCGGTGGTTGAAAGGCTATCGAGCATGTCCGTGAGGATGCGCTGGTAGGTTTCGAGGCGAAGGCTGATGGTTCCGGGGAACGCGCGAAAATAGGGCGTGATGCCATAACTGAGGACAGGGAAGACTGGCACGCCGAGAGGCTCAGCGGCTTCGCAAGCAACGCGCTCGGCAAGGATTGCGTCGACAGTCAAGCGCAGGTATCCGTGCTGCTCGGTGCTTCCCACGGGGATGACAGCGCGGCTGTCCTGCCGCAATTTCTCTTCAGCTTGCATCCAGTTCATATCAGAGATTTTCATGTGTATCCCCGCGAAACTTTATGTCACGAGGGAAACCTGCGTCAAGATTGGCTGAGCGAGTTCGACCGGTCCAGAAAGCAACATGATGGGATTACATGCCAGTGGTTATGGTTTCAAGTCCGTGCGCGGATGGGCCTCTTTCAATGCGCCACAAGGCGAAGGCGATGATTACCGCGAGAACGGCGACTGCTGTGAACATGCAGAGTCCGGGGCGATAGCCTGCTGCATTTTGTGCACTGGCTAGCCAATGGTCGTTGGCCCAGCCGATCAGCAAATTGATGACGACGAGGCCGAGCTGCTGCACGGAGTCCAACATTCCATTTGCCAGGCCCAGACGCGATTTCTCGACGACGTAAACAAGAGCGGGCCACATGACGGCGGGAACCAGCGCGAACGCCACGCCCATCATGGCCAGCGGAATGACAGGGTCAATGTTTGTGAAGGCGAGCATGGGGAAAACCGGCACGATCAGCAATGAGCCGAACATCATCAGCAGAGATCTGCGCGCATAACGGTCGACGAGCAATCCAAAAATCGGCATGCCCACGAGAGAGAAAAATGGCTCCATGCCAATGAGTAGTGCAGCGGATTGAGGAGAGAGGTTCCGCGCTTGAATCAGGAATTTCTGACCGAATGTCTCGAACGGGAAAATGCAACCATAGAACGTGAAGCATAGCGCGGCGATGAGCCAGAAGGACCGGTTGAACCGGAAGATTTCGCGGAAGGGAATCTTGGTAGTGCGGGCGCTGTGCCCCAGCGAGAATTTGCGTTCGCCGCGCGTATCGATCAGCCAGTAGAGCGCGGTTCCGAGCAGACACAATGCGCCAAATGCGACGCCGAGAAGCAGAGGCCATCGCCAGTATGTGTAGGCGTGAGTGGCCCAGGCCGGGGAAGTTTGAGCGCTGAGCGATCCTAGCCGCGCAGCTGAGCCGCGCAGACCATATGCCAGGCTCAGTTCATCGTGCCAGAACCAGCGCGCGACTCCGACGTTCGCGGTGAGCGCCAGCGCTTCGCCTCCCGAGCCCACGAACAAACGGCCGAGGACCATAATGCCGAGCCTCGGGGTAAGCGCGGTGACCATAAGGCCGATGAAAATCAGAACGGCAAAAATGGAAAGCGACTTTCGAGTGCCAAGCCGATCGATGATGACGCCGCAAACAAGCATCGCGACGATATTCGGAAGGCTGTAGACGGCTTGCAGCAAGCCGATGTCGGTGTTTGAAAAGTGGAGCTGACGACTTAGTAGTGGCGCGAGAGGACCTATATAGTCAAACGCATAGTAGCCGCCATAACAGGCGACGCCGATGATGATGAGAACAAGCCATCGTGTACCACGCGAGGGCGCTGGCTTTTCAATCGCGTGGGGTCTCGCTGGAACCTTCGACATTCGCAGCGACCTCCTCTTGCACAGCTATAGGTGCGTGTGCGCCGATTTCGCGACGGCTTCGCGACTCGCCCATTTCTTCCAAATGGCTGGATCGGTGAGCATTTCCATGTAAACGCCGCCCACAACGGGCCGCGTTTGAAAGCCGGTTTGCGTACCATCGACTGTCCAATACCAATCGCTCAGAGGGACGCGGGTTGGAGTGCGCTGAGCAAAATTGTACACGCCAGAGAATAAGTTGATGAAATCGGATTTTGAGGTTGCCAGCGCGGCGGACCACGATTCCCAATCGAGTTTGGTAAACGCAGCGCGATTGTCGAGAGGGAAACCAAAAGCTGTCGAGCGGCTGCGATAGAAGTTCAACTCTTCCTGAGCGAGACTCGGAGGAAATAAATGAAGATCGAGAACGCGATCCCATACGAGATTGTATTTTTGGCTCCAAGTGTCTGGCCGGTCGAAGGCCAGACGGGTGTGATCGCGGTCGCGCGCCATTTGCATCCATTTGACAGCGTACGCCTCAGCAGTTTGGCGAAAGTTCGCGCTCTCCTCCGTCTTACCTAGCATTTGTGCCAGCATCGCGTAACCGTCGAGCGCCTCGATTGCTTTCAAGGAAAGATTCGCATTGTGGCTGAGCAGGCCGGTGAAATCATCCGTGCAAAGCTGGTCACCCGGATCGAGCCCGTTCGCTTTCAAGTAATCAGCCCATTTGTTCAACAATGGCCAATAGCGCGATGCAAATTCCGCATTGCCTTCCGCCTTCGCAATTCCGGCAATCATCAAAAGCATATTCCCCGTTTCTTCCACGGGCATGCTTTCCATTCGGGCAGGATTGCGGCCGTTGTCCAAAGGATATGTGCCGAGATCATGCGGCGCCCAGGAATAAGGCCACTGTCCCGATTGTGCATAATCGAGCAGGGGAACGAGCGAGTATTCGAGCAACCTCGGATTAACGAGCAAGAAGAGCGGCGATTCTGGATAAATGACGTCGGCTGTTTGGGCGCAGCCGCAACTGGATATTTCTTTCAAAAACATAAGCGGATTGCCATTGGGGTCGATGGCAAGCTTATTCGCAGCAAAAGCCTGGCGATAAGCGAGCGCGGCCACTTCGGCATAATGCTCGCCTCCGACACGCGCGAGATCAGCCACTAATTCCGCGTCGAATTTCTGGCTCGCCGCGGTTAGCGAGGCATAGTCTCGCTCCGCGTTTTGCAGCAGGTCACCTGCGGAAACGCCGTTGTGCTGCCAGAAGGGGCGAAGTTGCTTTCCGAAAT
Source organism: Candidatus Acidiferrales bacterium (assembly GCA_030037335.1). Taxonomy (GTDB): domain Bacteria; phylum Acidobacteriota; class Terriglobia; order Acidiferrales; family UBA7541; genus DAHUXN01. Next base: position 22,911 of record JASHRN010000105.1, read on the forward strand.
ACTCGACAGGAGAAATTTCGTCATAGGCGAGGATTAAATGGCGCGAAATGCTTTGGACGCCGACGGTCCTCAGCGAGAATGCGAAAGCGATGACGGGCCAGTTGTCGCTGGCGGCGCGGGGCATGTGAGTGTCGATGGGCGAGTTGAGATGACCATTCGACGTGAATTCGTCGATCGCTTTTTCTTCGGATAGAACGGTGCTCTGCGGTGATTCATCGACCGGAGCCGCAACATAGAGATAGCCCCAGTCGATGCGAGTGTTGTCTCCTGCACGGGCCAGAATTGGCTGTGTGGCGCTTCCCATCCGCAGCACATGCAAGCCCGGCACGGTTTCGCTTTCCCAAGTTACAGTTTCGTCTGGGGTATTCACGACGAGTTCGGCAGAATTATCGAAATAAATTTGGACGCGATGCTGCTTCGCATCGAGTGAATGAATTTCCCAGGTCAAGTAAGTGACCGGTCTGCTGAGGATGTCAATTTCTCGTGGAAGGTCCGGAGTAAGAAAAGTGAGCGTAACGAAAATGTCGCCTGCCTGAAACTCATAGACGGTTCGCGTTGGAAATACGTGGAGGCTGACCTGTTGAGCTGGCGTCACATCTTTGGGTTCGTCGCCCATGATGCGGTACGGCGTCCCGTCGACGCGCACCATGCTTTGTAGGGTCATGCGCGTGCCGGTCCAATGACGCGTGGCGTCATAGGTCAGATGGTCAGCGAACGACCAGATGCTGAAGTACGGATCAACAGTTACCAGAGGAACCGCCGGCGGACGAAACGCGGTCTGGAGCGTTTGCGCCTTAGCTGTTCCAGTAAGCGCCAGAAGCACTAAAAGAGCAATGGATTTGAGTTTCATCAGGCTCCGTTCCCGTGAGGAAAGAATTCGTTCATCGTCTCGATTGCAGCTTCAAATGAGCGGCATTGTATTACAGGAACGCGAAGTTCAGTGGACGGCTGCTGCTTGAATCATTATGATTTGGCCTCGAAAGAAGGCAGAAGGTGGCATCGAAGCCGGAATGGAGCGCTATGAAGGAGAAAAAAGCAGTTTCTGCGAAGGCTGGCGGATTTGGCCGCCGCGAATTTGGCCAGCGTGCGGCTCTCGCGTTGACCGGAGCGGCGCTTGCAGGTACGCACTTCTCCGGATTCGCGCACGCATCCGCGATCACCTCAGCCTCTGGTTTGGCTGATCAGCAAGAGGACACGCAGGGACTGTCGTCGAAAGCGCAGGCGGAAATTGAGGCCAAACTTCAGCATATTTTTGCGACGTATGGGTCGCGTCTGAACGACGATCAGCGAAAACTGCTGCGACGCACAGTGACTTATCACGTCAGAATGCTGGAGGCGGTGCGCCCGATTGCTGTGGCGAATGGCGATCCGCCGGCTACGGTATTGAAATTAGTGGGGCGAAAAACTCCGTAAGAGATGAAAGAAGCGGGCCAAATCTCGAGCCAATCGTGAGGGCCTGCAAAAGATTCGAGGAGGCAGGGGTGAACATGCTCAGCGAAGACGTCCTATATCTTTCCACGCGTGAGCTAGCCGAGCAGATTCGCTCGCGGAAAATTTCGCCCGTGGAACTCGCGGAGAGCTATCTGGAAAGAAGCAAACGCCTCGGGCCGAAGTTCAACGCTTATGTGACGCTCACCGAGGAGCTGGCGCTGGAGCAGGCGCGCACTGCGGAAAAGGAAATTTCGCACGGCCACTATCGCGGACTGCTGCATGGGATTCCTTATGCAGCGAAGGATTTGCTGGCGGTGAAAGGATACAAGACGACCTGGGGCGCGCGTCCCTACGCCGATCAGTCGTTTGATTACAACGCCACGGTGATTGAACGGCTCAGCAATGCTGGCGCGATATTGATTGGAAAAGCGGCAATGATTGAACTGGCGGGAGGTCTCGGTTACGAAGGAGCGGAGGCATCTCTCACCGGGCCATGCAAGAATCCGTGGAATACGGATTACTGGACGTGCGGTTCGTCGAGCGGATCCGGCGCAATTGTCGCGGCGGGGCTTGCCAATTTTGCGCTGGGCTCTGATACCCGCGGATCGATCATTTGCCCCTCGACACTCTGCGGAATATCGGGCATGCGGCCGAGTTTCGGACGCGTCAGCCGATTCGGCGTGATGGCTATTGCGTGGTCAATGGATAAAATCGGGCCAATGGCGCGCACGGCTGATTCCTGCGGGCTCGTGTTGTCGGTGATTGCCGGGAATGACCCGAAGGATCACGATTCTCTGCGTCCCGCGCTGGCGTCTTTTGATTATGAAGAGGCGGCGAATGAATCCAGGCCGCTGCGCATTGGGCGATTGACGAATGTTTTTCCGAATGCCGATCCAGTCCTTCATTCTGCCGTAGATGACGCCTTAAAGGTGCTCGAACAAAATGGCGCTGAGGTTTCCGATGCGCAACTGCCGGATGGGCCGTATGAGGAAACCGGCGAACTGGTGATCCTTATCGAAGCGGCTTCGGCATTTTCTGGCCTGATTCAAAGCGGGCGCTGCGCGCAGCTGGAGGATGCGCTGGGGCAAGTGAATGGTTATGCGAGTTTGGAGTTTTCTGCTTCGGATTTGCTGCAGATTCAGCGAGTGCGGGTGTTTTTGCAGGAAAAGATTGACGCTCTCTTTGACCGCTTCGACGTGATCGCAGCGCCTGGCGAAGACACCATCTCGATTCCTTTGAAGCCGCCACCGAGATCGAAACAGCCCGAGAAAAATCGCCCACGACGCCAGCGCAGCAAGCCCGACAGCATTCAGCCTGATGCGATCTCAAGCCTGTGCGGTCTGCCGGCGGTCACCGTGCCGTGCCAATTCACGAAAGATGGCTTTCCGGTTGGTATTCAGTTCATGGGACGTGCGCTCAATGATGATCGAGTGATCGCCGCGGCGAATTTATTTCAGGCGCACACGGACTGGCACACAAGGCATCCAAACCTGAGTGCATGAGCCAGCGCGAGATCAATAAATCCAGCTCATGGCCGCACCTTTCGGAGCGGTTTTCTGCATCCACTCCGCTTCCTTGGGGAAAATGCGCTGATCCCAAGTGAGGCCGCCGACGCCGGGTGGATCGATCGGCCCTCCGGTGTAGCAGTGCGGCTGTTTTTCGCCGTATTCGAAATCTCCGGCGTAGTAAGGATAGTTGGTCTTCTCGAGAAAATCCTGAAGCAGGGAAACAGCATTGTTCAGGTAAAAAGTGTCCATGGTTCCGACGGTGAAGTGCAATTTGCCGACAAGTCCTGGGCCTAGTGTTTTCCAGTTTGTGCGCAGGATGTAGCTCAGATCGTAGTGCTCCTTCCAATAGTCGGCGACAGTGTGGTCGATATCGCCGGTCATCGGGTCGATGATGGGCTTGGGATAACCGTCGTCGCCAACGGGACTGAAGACCGCCTGCCAGATGTCAAACTGATCGCCGGAGCGGCTGTGCGTACCCAGGACAAGTTCGCGGCGCGTCTCGCCTTCCATTGTATTCAGGACAAGGCCATCGGTGGTGCGCATCATCGGGCGCGCAACTCGCGCGAACGGCCCTTCGACGAAGAACGCGTTTTTGTCTTCGTAGAGGTTCACCGATTGGTACGCGCGAAAATCCACGGGATCGGGACACGCGGTCCATGCGCCATTGTAGAAGCTCGGATAAAAAACTTGAGAAGCGAGCGTTTCCCAGCCGCCCGTTGAACCGCCGTAAACCGCGCGCGCCCATCCCTGACCGATGCCGCGGAAGCGTTTCTCAATCTCCGGAATCAGCTCTTTCGTGATGGCATCGCCATAAGGGCCGTCGTTCGCGGAATTCACAGCATAGGAGTCATCAAAATATGGGGTGGGATGCTGGATGCTGAGAACGAGGAAGTGCGGCAGGCGGCCGGAAGTCCAATCCTGATAGAACTTGTATTCATATTCCGCTACCGTTCGCACGTGGCCGGTCATGTCGGGCGAAGGGGGCTCGGTGCGAAACGGCATGGGCCCCTCCCAATCGCTCGGGAAATGGCCTTGATAGACCATCAGCGGATAGTGCGCGTGGGGATGGTCACTGAAGCCGGCAGGCAAGAGCACGATTCCCGTGATGTAAGTTGGCGTGCCGAAGAATTTTGTCAGGACCGCGCTCTGAATACGGACGTGTTTTATCCATTGGGTGTCTTGCGGCTGTTTGATGGGAGGCATCACTTCGGTGAGCTCCACGTGAATCACATTGTCGGAGTTCGGATCCACATGAACACGCTGAACAGCACTGTAGAGATTGCCAGGCTTGGAGTTCCAGTGCTGGCCTTCGCCCTTGTCCGGCGGCAGCTCGACTGTGTGGCCGTTGGAGAGGTGATAGGTTTGATAGATATTGAGCACGGCTTGGACGTAATAATCGCCCGGGGGCACATGTGAGAGGCTGTCGAGCGGCTAGCCAAGCACCGAGGCATCAATCGTGGCAGGCGTTTCGGGTGCCCAGTCGTTGACGTCCGAGCCAAACATCTGCGCGGCATCGAGCGCGGTATAGCCCGACTGAAAGCGAGGTTCGGGGTTGTCCGTGGTCGCTAGCACGAGCACAATGTGGCCCGTGAGCGGCGCAGCGCTGCGGACGCTGGGAAAAGAAATCTGGAAGCGCAATTTACTTGATGACTGCCCCCGAGCGGTCTGCACGATGAAGACTGTTAGTAACAAAACCGCGAACAGAATTGATCGATCTCGTCGCAAATGCATCGAGAGCCTCCGCCTATAACTCGCGAGTGTTAGGTCGAGCGGGCGAATCATACTCGCATTTGGGACGTTCCGAACAGCGCTTTACGGTAGGATACGACGACCCTTGGAAATTGAGCCAACTTCGGTTGCCAAAAAGCACCGATGAATCACATTCTTCAGAGCATAAGTAACACTTTCGCAACAAAGTGTTGTTTTCTGATTGTCAGAGTTGTGCTGCCCCGGTACGTTCTTAGGGGCCGAATCCCGCGATTTCATATGGTTTGACGGTCGGGTCACGACCGGTTCAACTGAATCGCGGCGGGCTGCCGAGGCTTGGGATCATTCGCAAAACGTCCGGTCATTGTTGACGAGCGGCATCTGATCTCGTTTGCGTTGGATCCGGCGACGCTCACTCACTGGATTTCCGATTATTTTACTTGCATAGGGACTGATTCCGGATGAAATCAACCCGAGGATGGTTGGTCAGACGAACTTTGTTCCTCACCTGTGCTTTGGCGCTTGCAGCGTGCTTGGCTGCACCAGCACTCGGGCAGAGCCTCACGACGCGAGATGGATCGGTCCCGGTACCGTTGGATTGGAGCTCAAAGCACGTTCTCTTCCCAGCGGGTTTTACGCCTGAGCAGGCCGAAAGAATGCGGCACGAGCCGCGAGCGTATGCACAGTGGCTCCGGTATGGCTACGGACCGACAGATTCGCGCCTTTGGCCTAGACCGCTAATCAAGCCAAGACGAGCGACGGAAAAGATTGGAAGGGACTGGGCCGTTTCGCTTGGGGCTGGCGGCGTGGCTCCGGGCATGTCGCCGGCGAAATACAGTTTCGACGTGAACGCGGCTCCGAGCTGCGCCTCGGATTTCGTAGTATTTCCGATTGACGCGCCGACGGGGAACACGCGCGCGAGTGTTGTCGGCACGTTCAGCGGAGCAGCGAGCACAGGAAGTGCGTCCATTAAGATAACTCCTGCCGTTGGGACTCCGGTGACCCTGACATTGACCGCATCAACCACGTTAAATACAGGGCTAGATTTTGAGACTGGCACCTCGAGTGACACTGATGCGACCAACCTGGCAGCCGCGATTAATCGGAACCTCAGCAGTACCGCTCTCGATCGCATCGTAGCGGTTGCGGCGGGAGACGCAGTCACGGTGTACGCGCTGACTCCAGGGAGTAGAGTCACGCTCACGGATGCCGAGACGCTGAATAACTTTGCATGGGGGACAGTTACTCCTGGAACAAATGGCGCACAATCTAACATCGTGGGTCTTAATCAACTTTACAGCGGTTCTGGGACTCCATTGTGCGGCCTCGCGGATCCGGAATTCATTTTCTCCTATGCCTCGGGAGTGGGACCAGTCGCCACCTCACCGAATATTTCGCTTTCCGGCACCGAAATTTCCTACGTCGAAAACGATCCGAACATCGGCGCGATCCTCCACGTGCTGACGTTCGGCAGCGGCACCACCGAGTACGGTGCTGGCTGTGCGACCAGTGACCACGGGACAACGATGCCGACCTGTGCGACCGCCCCAGTGATTCCAGGAAGCACAGCGAGCAGCACGGCCACGGATTTCATGCTTCCTCTGGGTCTAGTTGCCGCCAATGCGACAACTGCCACTGCCGGAGCGACAGATAGCTTCTCATCCCCGTTTATCGACTATTCGAATGACACCACCCTCGTCGGCGATAACAACGGATATTTATATTCCATCAGTCCAACGTTCACCGGCACGCCGGCGTACGCCGGGGGCAACTTCCCTGTGCACGTAAGCCCCAGCCCCGTGTCAGTCAAGCCGACTAGGGTTACAGCAACCACAACTGTTGTGACTGTAACCGCGGCCAACACACTTGGTCTCGGAGAATTGGTTACGATCGCGGGCGTGGCAGCTAACGGCGGTCGCTGCTCTGCTGCTGACGCTGCCGCTATCAATGGAACGCAAACCGTGGCTTCGGCAACCGGAGCGGAATTCACGTTTGACGCTACGATACCGACCGGGACTACAGGTACTGGCTGCAACGTCACCAACGCGACTGTGACCCCGGGATCGAACTATTTATCGGCGCCCGTCGTCGACGTGAGCGGCACCGGCAATATTTTCGTCGGCGATAGCAGCGCGAACTTGTACGAATTGACGCCGACCGGAACCACTGCGGCAGCATCCTTATCCGTCGGTGAAAACCTGAATGGTGGCATTCGCGACGCTCCCATTGTCGACTCGACGAACGAGGTCGGTTTCGTCGTAACGGCCTGCACCGCTGGCGCCACCGGGGGCGAAGACGACACGACGAATTCCGCTCTTATCCAATTTACTTTTACGAGCAACACACTGACCGAGAATGCGGCAGCGGAGCTCGACTCCGGCGCAAACCAAGCCTGTTCGGCTGCCGGTTTCCCCATCTACGACCCGACGCCGGATGCGCGCTATTTTGACTTGGGAATCAGCAGCGCAACTGCGACAAACAATGGCGAGATCATAACCGGGAGTTCCGGTACCGGTGGACAACAGTTGAAGGCCTTCCAATTCGTCAGTTCTGTTTTGCAGACCGCACCGGAGGGCGGTGACAAGCCTCAGCTCGGGACGGGCGCTTCGGTGCTCTCGCCACTCACAGAGTTTTTCAATACACAAAATTTCACCGTGACTGGTGTAACTGCAACGACCACCACGGTCACCGTTACAGCAGCGAATACTCTAGCGGCGAACGATATGGTCACCATAGCCGGCGTAACAGCAGACGCCTCAACCGGCTGCACAGCCGCTGACGTCGCCGCTATTAACGGAGGACTGCAGACCGTACTTACGGCAAGCGCGACACAGTTCACGTTCAGCCCTACCGCTACGATAACTGCGACTACAGGTGCGGGCTGTACCACCACCGGCGCGACCGCCACCGGCGGACCGGACTATCTTTTCCTGGGAGTAGAGCAAGATCCAACGGAATTATATTCGTTTCTGCTGCCTTCCGGCGTCCTGGTCGCAGGCACGGCATCAGCCAACCCTCCGACGGTGCTGGCATCGAACACTACCGACGTGGCGGGCGGAACAAGCGCCATAATCGTTGACAACAATTCAACCGCCGGGCAGGCATCGAGCCTTTATTTTGGTACGTTGGCGACGTCCACCACTATTTGTGGGACCACTGCCGCGTACTGCGCGATCAAAGTGACGCAGGCCGCGCTGCAATAGTGTGCCGCTCAAGGAATTGCGGCTGCGCGCTCACGAGCGGAAAGGGAAGATTAAGATTAGGAAATCATGAAACATCGCAATGGGGGTAGCGACACCGAACACAACGGGACTGCACACGTCGACGCATATGTATGCCTCTGGCTCAGCAGGCTGCGCGTCCTCAGTGTCAATACACTGTCGAAGAATTTGCGCACTTATGGAGGAATTCGGTGAGCATGGAACCCCGAGACAAAACACCTGAGAACGAGAAGGCAGCGCCTAAGAATGTTGGGGTCAAGAAGCCCTACACCAAGCCAACTTTTCAATGCGAACGGGTGTTCGAAACGATGGCTCTGGCTTGCGGAAAGGTCAATCCCACACAGGCGCAGTGCCGCTTCAACCGAAAAAACTCATGACTACGCATGAGGGGAGCACCGAAGATCGCGAAGCGCTGAAAGTTGATTTGGCTGTGGAAGTTCTCCGTTCGTCGGGCAAGCTGCAGTTTGCGGCGCGCGGGACGAGCATGATCCCGGTGATTTTCCCGGGGGATATTCTCGCCGTGAGGCACCAACCGATTGCTGCGGCGCAACCCGGGGATATCGTGCTTTGGTCGCGGAATGCGCGACTTTGTGCGCATCGCGTCGTCCAGTGCGCGAATTTTGAAGGACAAACTGCCGCTGTCACGCGCGGAGACGCGGTGCGCGACGCGGATACACCGGTGACCGCGGACGAGTTTCTGGGCATCGTGTACGCTCTCGTAAGGTGTGGAAAGCAGATTGACCTCGCTCGTCCTCCGAGTACTGCGTCCCTCGTAATTTCCTATCTAGCCCGCCACTCCGATATCGTGACTGCGTTGGTTCTTCGCTGCCACTCACTTTTGTGTTTCTTGGGCTCAAGCGAGCAGTCCTTTCCACAACAAGAAAAAATTGATTTGCTGGAGTCCACATAATGCGCACCGCTGAAGTTCAATCGTGCGCAGGTGTCACGGTTGCTGACCTTGCAGGTGGGGCTGTAACCGTCGAGATTGGCGGCATACCCATTTCACTGAATGCCGGCGATCCGGAGTTCTGCGCGCTGATCGATCGCCGTTACGCAGGTTTCATCAATCCTGATGCAAAGCCTCATTTGGAATTCGAATTCGAGCTCGCACCGGCTGGCGAGCCGTCTGACGAAGACGCACGCGTTTCCAGGAAAGGACCTGTTTGGTTTTTCCACCGGGGAGATTTTCAGGCGAAGTGGGATACGCAATCCCGGCGGGGATGGGTGCGTCAATCGCCGAACCCATATTCTCTCGACTCCGTTTTGCGGATTGCGCATTCGCTTGCGTTGGCCGAGGAGGGCGGTTTCCTGCTGCATGCAGCGAGCGCGATGCGTAACGGCCGTGCATTTTTGTTTTCAGGAGTTTCAGGTGCGGGCAAAACTACGATCGCGCGGCTCGCCCCACCGGACGTGAACCTCCTGACTGACGAAATTTCCTACGTACGATGTTGCGATAGCCAGTATCGGGCGTACGGGACCCCATTCGCGGGCGAATTGGCGCGTCCTGGAGAGAATCTTTCGGGACCAATCGAAACTCTGTATTTTCTTGTCCAAGGTCCAGAAAACCGGGTCGAGCCGATCACGACGAAACAGGCTGCACGCAAGCTGCTGCGTAACATCCTGTTCTTTGCGCATGATCGAGAGCTGGTGCGCAAAGTCTTTGATGCGGCTGTGCAATTCGTCTCAACCGTCAATGTAGCAAAGCTCGTTTTCACTCGCGACCGGCAAGTTTGGGAGCTGGTGCAATGAGCGAGAAATACGCTGCTCGGAGCCGCGCCGTTGCAGCCCGCGTTCTCGATGGGGAAATGATAATTATGTCGGCCACAGACTCCACACTTTTCAGTTTAAACGATGTGGCTACGATCATCTGGCAGTCGGCCGATGGACAAACCCCTTTGTCTTTGATCGTGAGGGATCGAATCTGCGTGGAGTTTGATGTAGCGCAAGAGGATGCTTATCGTGATGCCAAAGCCTTCACCGAAAAACTAGCGAGCCACGGAATTCTCCAGGTATCCGACCAGCCGATCAGGGATGACGAGCCGACTGGGAGCGTGCGGCGGTGAAGCTGATTGAACGACTGAATGAAAAGGCGCTCGTACACGGCGTTCCCCTGAGCGTCCATCTCGACTTGACCTATCGATGCAACGAGCGCTGCGAGCACTGTTATCTCGAGCATGACGACCGCGGCGAGATGAATACCAGCGAAATTCAGAATTTGCTGCGCCAGCTTGCGGAGGCTGGCGTTTTTTTTCTGACACTCAGTGGTGGAGAGCCTCTGGTTCGCGACGACTGCTTCGAAATCATCGAATTTGCACGCGCGCTTCAGTTCAATGTGAAGCTGAAGACGAATGCGATTCTGATCCGTGAGAAAGAAGCTGCACGTCTGAAAGCCCTCGCGGTAGAGCAGGTGCAAATCAGCCTCTATTCGCATCGGGCCGAAGTTCACGACGCGATCACGAAAGTGCGAGGCTCGCTGCAGCGAACTCTGGCTGGCATTCGCGTGCTTCGGGCACACGGATTGAAAGTTTCAGTTGCAAACGTGCTGATGAAATCGAACGCGAGCGACAATGAAGCCGTTGGCGCACTAGCTGGCGAATTCGGCGCGCATTACATGCTCGATCCTACCATTACGCCCATGATAGACGGCGGGATAGAAGTCCTGCGCTACCGTGCTTCGGCGGCCGACGTCGCTGCTGTCTTTCACAATTCAGCTTTAGTTGGAAACGTCGAGCAGTTCTGCGCGCCGCCACAGGCAATCGACGACAGCATCCTCGAGGGTCTGCCTTGCAGCGCTGGACACACGGCCTGCTATATCTCCCCGTATGGGGATTTATATCCGTGCGTACAATTTCCGTTGCCATGCGGAAACGTTCGCAGACAGAAGTTTGCTGATATCTGGCGAAACTCTCCGCAATTGGCCGAAGTTCGCTCCATTCGAGCTAAGGATCTGGAAACGTGTTCCGCCTGCTCCCACTTGGGTAGCTGCAGCCGCTGCCCGGGCCTTGCCTACATGGAAGGGAACATGCGCGGCCCTTCCTCCGTCGACTGCGAAAAATCGTTCCTCCGCACCCAAATACCTTCCGCAGCGATGATGGCGAGCGGACTGTCGCAGCGCCAGGCTCCGAGAAGCTCGCTGGTCCAGATTCAGCTCAGCCAGTCCAAAAACGGAGTTGCGTCAAGCGTAGCAGCTGGCCAGCCGATCAACTGAAACTCCCAGTTTGAATATAGTTGCCATTTGTACCGCGACTTCAAATACTGCGCGAAGGAGTTTGCGGAGATTGGTGACACGAGTCGGGTAACAGATCGCTAAGTCTTTTTAAATCTGGAAGTGGTAGCGATACCGGGATTGTCCGGCAGAATCTTCAAAAACACGCAAAAAACCAGGGAAGCTTGGGGGCGCCGTAAATCTCGTCTGACCACCACGACTGAACAAATCTGGCAACGATGCTCAATCACAATCTCGCATATTGCTACAACGATGCGCGCGTGATTGCAGCATCTGCGTTGAGTAGCTTTTCATCAGTTCACTGCGAGAACTCTACTTCGGGGGAATTGGGGTGCCGGTCTCCGTTTCGAAGGCGGGAAGCTGCAGAGTCACGATCAGTCCTCCATCAACCGCATTCGCCGCGCTCACGCTGCCTCCATGGAGTCGGAATGTGCGCTCAGCGATTGCCAATCCCAAACCGGTGCCGTACGGATCATTGCGAATCCCGTCCGCGACACGGTGAAAAGGAATAAACAGGTCGGCGAGTTCCGACTCGGGAACACCTGATCCATGATCGCGTACCCTGATAACGGCATAGGCGCCGTTACTATTGGGCTGCCGTTCAATTGAAACTTCGACCGTGCTGTCGTTGCCGGTATGGCGCACGGCATTTCGCACCACGTTTTCCACTGCGCCGCGCAACATCTCTCGTGTGCCTTCAACATAGCAGTCGGGGCTCTGATCGAATTTCACATGGCAATTGCGGCTTCGCGCCTCGTAATCGCCGTCAGAAGCGACTTCCTGAACGAGCGCTCCGAGTTCAAACGGCTTACTCTCCTGTAAGTCAACTCCACTCTCGATTCTAGCCAGACTCAGGAGTTGCCCGATCAAGTTATTCAGGCGCTCTGTCTCGTGCTCCATCCGATCGAGGTGCTCCAGGTTTTTGGGGCTTGCATGCTGGCGTGCCAAACCAAGAGCGAGGTTGAGCCGTGTTAGGGGTGAACGGAGCTCATGAGAGACGTCGGCCAGCAGGCGCCGTTGCGCGCCCACCAAGGCGCTGATGCGTTTGGCCATACGATTGAAATCCCGACCTAGCTCGGCCAATTCGTCGTGCCGGCCAGTGACTTCTACATCAACGCGAGTATTCAGATTCTGGTTTGCAATCTGGCTGGCTGCCCAGCGAAGCTTGCCGATTGGGCCAGTGATATGCCGTGCAAGCCAGAGGCAGAATACTGTCGCGGTGACCAGAAGGACGACGAGACGAATAATTCCCTCTGAACCCACGTCTTCAAAGAAAAACAAGGCTAGGGAATGGGGGAAAAATGGCCGGGGAGGGAACTTCATGAAAAACTTGTATTGCCTGCCGCTCGGCCCGACTACCTTTTCCGCCATGATTCGGTCGTTGCTGAGGAATAGCGGAACCGCCGGTGGGATTCGATCGAGTTGGGGAACCACACTGAGAACGCTTGCGGGAACTTTGCGACCGAGAACTTCATGGCCGCTGTCGTCGAGCATGAAATTGCCTATGGGTTCTCGTTGCTCGAGCGAGTCGATATATTGGACGGCGGCTGATACCTCGTAATTTTCGATCAGATCCGCTTCGTGGCGCGAGCGCATTTGGAGCGGGAATTCGTACTTTTGGCGCCATCGTTGATCTTCTGCAGATCGCGATTGCGTCAACGCGGCAGAAGTGACCAGCGCAGCGCTCATCACGATCATGCCCAGCCAAAACCAAAGGAAAATTTTGAAAAACAGTCGTTTCATCGCAATTCGCGCAAAAATCTACTGACTGGAAAGCACATAGAGATATCCGACTCCGCGTACGCCCTTAATTCGTTCCGTACCGTCGCGTCTGGGCCCCAGTTTCCGGCGGAGATTGCTCACGTGGGTGTCCATGCTGCGGTCAAACGGAGAAAATTCGCGCCGGAGGACGGCCCTCACCATCTCCTCACGTGACAGCACAGATCCGGCTGATTTGAGAAATAGCTCGAGTAAGTCGAACTCGACAGTAGTGAGGTCAAGATTTTGCCCAGCGCGCTGAGCGGTCCTGGATCCCTTGTCTATTTCAATGTCTTCCAGGGAGACCCGTTCGGCAGAGATCGGGGCCAGTCTTTCGGGATCGGGCCAGGCTCTTCTTAGCACAGCATTGATGCGAGCGGAGAGCTCACGCGGGTTGAAAGGCTTGGGTAGGTAATCGTCCGCACCCATCTCGAGTCCCAGAATGCGGTCCTGATGGTCGCCCCGGGCAGTCAACATCAACACAGGAACACGCGACTCAGCGCGCACGCGGCGAAGCACCTCAAAGCCTTTAATGTCTGGAAGCATCACGTCAAGGACGACGATGGAATAATTCCCGGAAACAGCACGTTCAAGCCCAAGTGAACCGGAGTGGACATAGTCAATCTCAAAGCCTTCTTGCGCCAGATACAGCGATAAGAGTTGGCACAACTCGACGTCGTCGTCTATGACCAAGACGTGCTTTCTTGAGGGTACACCGACAGTTTTCGCGTGTGCGCTCAATTCCATTTTTGCGCGACCGCTCCCGAGCTTCAAAGAACGCGATTTCGGTCTGATGTTAGTCATTTCATGTGCTGATGTGCGTCAAGATTCGTTAATCTGGGTGCGCCCATCTTTGCAAACCTTTGCGGTCCATCGAGTCAACTCGCGCCAACCAACATCTTCTTCTATTGTAGCTTTGCTTGGGGTTTCTGGGGGCATGGATGAGCACGCGATTCGCCCAGGTCTCATCCGTGCCGTGCCAGCGGCTGTTGATTTGGAGCCCACGGAAACCCGCGCGCACAAACTGACCGAGTTTTGTACCAATATAAATAAGGGGTGCGCTCGAATCTTAGGTGCGATGGCGCGTCAGCAAAGGTTAAGATATGTTAAGCAGCAACAGCCTGGCATGACAAAATTTCACTTCTCCATAACAAACATAGACGAGCCTCGCTAGGAGAGCATGTATCTTAGTTGGGTGCGAAAAAAGACTGAAACACTCACAAAAGAGAAGGCGGAGAATGAACGGATCCCTCGGCTACCGCCAGCACTTCTCGAAATCACACCATCTAATACGCAACGCGAAGCGTCCGGGATGCGTCTATATTGCGCAACGGGTCAGCCAATCGACGGTAGGGCCTGTTGCCTTCTTCCGGCGGCGGAGTTAGCCGACGGATGAGACGCAGGTCTCCGGGAAAAGAGATTTCCTACTCCAATGTCAAGAAGAGCGGTGTCATGATAGAGCCTCCGACTCAGATTAGCCCAACCAAACCTTCGCCTTCCGTTGGCACCCGTCGTGGGAGATCCCGAAGCATTAAGGTATTGATCTGGGTGCTGGTTCTGGCGTGCTTTGCCGTTGTGCTTTGGTTTCTGCTTCACCGCAAACAGCCCGTGAAGGCGTCGACGGGGCACGCTGGCAGGTTTTCTAGCGAAGGGACGGTCACCGTCACCACGGTCACCGCTAGTAAGGGAGATATGGGGGTCTACCTGCAGTCCATTGGAACCGTAACCCCTGTCTACACAGATACAATCACCAGCCAAGCTTCCGGACAGTTAATCCAGGTGAACTATCACGAAGGGCAGCTCGTGCAGAAAGGACAGGTACTGCTTCAAATTGATCCACGGCCCTATCAAGCGACAGTCGAGGCCGAGGAGGGAACCCTTGAACACGATCAGGGCCTGCTGACCCAGGCCAAATCGGACCTTGCCCGCTATCAAGCCGCCTGGGCGCGCAATGCCATCGCCCAACAAACTCTGACCGATCAGGAAGCGCTCGTGCAACAAGTCCAGGGTCAGGTGAAAGCCGACGAGGGTACCCTGGCGCTGGACAAGGTCAATCTTTCCTACTGCACCATCACAGCACCGATCTCCGGCCGCGTGGGATTGCGGTTGGTCGATCCGGGAAATGTGGTCTCCGCTACCTCCGCCACGCCGTTGGCAGTCATCACTCAATTACAGCCCATAACTGTGGTCTTTACGATTCCAGAAGGAGACGTTGCCGAGGTCGAGACGCAAATGCACGCTAGACTCCCTGTGACGGTCTACAATCAGGGAGGCCAGACCGAGCTCGCCTCGGGGATTCTCTCGAGCACAGGCAATCAGATTAACACCACGACGGGAACACTGGAACTACGGGCTACCTTCAATAACCAGAACAATGCTCTGTTCCCGAACCAGTTTGTAAATGCGCGCCTGCTGGTTAAGACCCTGCGAGGCGTGACTCGCGTTTCATCTTCCGCCATCCAGTACAACGGGCCTTCGGCCTACGTTTTCTTGATCCAAAATGGAATCGCTCACATACACGCAGTGAAGCCGGGCGTAACCGACGGGAGCTTGACGGAAGTCACCGGCATTGATCCAGGAGATACCGTCGCCGACAGCAGCTTTGAAAAATTGGAGGATGGTTCCAAGGTCACCATTCAAGGGCAGGCCAATTCGCAAGCGCCCGCCAAGGGGGCCAGTTCACAAGCGGAACCTTCGCACACGAAAGAAAATCGGAATTCGAAGGCTGGAAATGCTCAGTAGGAACATTCCGTGAGCCCCTCTCGACCATTTATCCTTCGGCCCGTCGCCACGACGCTCCTCATGGCCGCTATTTTGCTGGCTGGTATTGTCGGTTACACCCAGTTGCCCGTCTCCGCGCTGCCGGAGGTTGACTACCCGACGATTCAGGTTGTCACCTTTTATCCGGGGGCCAGTCCTAACGTCGTCGAGACGACCGTAACCGCCCCTCTCGAAACGCAATTTGGTCAGATGCAAGGTCTGAGCCAGATGACGTCGACGAGTACGGCCACCAGCTCGTTGATCGTGCTGCAATTCAATTTGAATCTGAACATCGATGACGCCGAAGAAGAAGTTCAGGCAGGGATCAACGCGGCCATAAACTTTCTACCGGCGAACCTGCCGCAGCCGCCGATCTATAACAAAGTAAATCCGGCCGACGCACCAGTGCTCACGCTGGCGATCACGTCGAATACCCTGGCTCTCTCAAAGGTAGAGGATTTAGTGGATACGCGCCTTGCGCCAAAGCTCTCCCAGTTGGGTGGTGTGGGCTTAGTCACCCTCAGTGGCGGCGAGAAGCCCGCCGTGACCATCGCGGCAAATCCGGCTCAGCTTGAATCCTATGGAATCAATCTCGAGGACCTGCGCACAGCCCTGACCGAAACAAGCGAGAATGGGGCGCTCGGCAATTTCGATGGACCGCGGACGGATTATCAAATTGACGCCAACGATCAGCTCGAAAGCGCTCAAAACTATCAAGATGTGGTCGTGGCCTACCGAAACGGGGCGCCTGTCTTTCTCAAGAACGTAGCCTCAGTCGCGAACGGCGTCGAGAACAAGGATCTGGCGGCTTGGATGAACCAGACTCCGGCAATCATTCTCAACATACAGCGTCAGCCCGGGGCCAACACCATTACCGTGGTCAACAGCATCAAGTCGTTGCTCCCAACGCTTATGGCGACTCTCCCGGCCAGCATCCATATCACTACACTGACTGATCTGACGACGAGCATCAAGGCGTCGATCGCTGACGTCGAATTTGAGTTACTGCTGACTGTCGGTCTGGTGGTTATGGTGATCTTTCTCTTCCTGCGGAAGCTTTCGGCGACGATTATCCCCAGTGTGACGGTACCGCTAGCCATTGTCGGGACTTTTGCAGCGATGTACTTGCTCGGCTTCAGCCTCGACAACTTGTCGCTTATGGCGTTGACGATTTCCGCCGGCTTTGTGGTGGACGACGCCATCGTGATGATCGAAAACATCACGCGCTTTCTAGAAATGGGCAAGACCCCGCTCGAAGCGGCTTTGGAGGGGGCCGGACAAATCGGCTTCACCATCGTTTCTCTCACCGTCTCGCTCATCGCCGTGCTCATTCCCCTGCTCTTCATGGGAGGTGTGATAGGCCGGCTTTTCCGGGAGTTCGCGGTCACCCTCGCAGTCACAATCGTGATCTCCGCGGTTGTCTCGCTCACGTTGACGCCGATGATGTGCTCGCGCATCCTGCGGCGCGAAGAAAAACAAGGGCGCTTCTATCAAGCTTCCGAGCGGATGTTCGAGAGCATGCGCGATTTCTACGGCCGCACGCTTGGCGTGGTGCTCAAGCACCAAGTTCTTACACTGCTGGTGGCAGCGGGCATCCTCGTCTTGACCCTCTATTTTTACGTCATGATTCCCAAGGAATTTTTCCCCGTGCAGGACGTTGGAGTTATACAAGGTATTTCGCAGGCGTCCCCGACCATCTCCTTCGACGAGATGGTGAAGAAGCAGCAGGAACTGGCCCAAGTTATCTTGCAGGATCCTGCGGTCGAAAACCTCTCCTCTTTCATCGGCGCTGATGGAATCAACACAACATTGAACAGCGGCCGCATCGACATCAATCTGAAGCCGATCAATCAGCGCAAGCTTAGCGCTTCCGGGGTGATCCGCAGGTTGGACGCCTCTTTGAAGAAGGTGCAGGGAATCACACTTTACATGCAGCCTGTACAAGACATCACCGTCGACGATCGAGTGACCCGCACGCAGTACCAATACACGCTGGAAGATCCGAATACCGACGAACTCGATTCATGGGCCACCCAGTTCCTCGGCCAGCTCAAGCTTTTACCTGAAGTCGCGGATGTGGCCTCGGATCAGCAACCGGGTGGCAGAACAATTAACATTGACATCGATCGGGTTACCGCTTCGCAATACGGTATTACTCCGCAGATGATCGAAAACACGCTCTACGACGCTTTTGGCCAGCGGCAGATCAATACCATGTACACGCAGCTCAACCAGTACCACGTGATCCTTGAGGCCGATTCACAATTCCAAGCCGATCCGGCCATGCTGAACAACATCTACATACAAGCAAATACGACTCCGGCCGCGACAACAAGCCTCGGATCCGCAGCTGGATCGAACGCAACCACCACAACCGCGCCGCTTTACACCCCTTCCTCGGGCGTCATGACACCGCCAACATCCGTCATAACGGCTGGCGCGGCCTCCCCCACCAGCAGCGCCTCGACGACACCGAATAACGCTGTTCCACTCGCCGCTTTGGCTCACGTCTCCATGGGAGCCGCACCGCTCTCCATCAACCATCAAGGCCAATTCCCTTCTGTGACGGTGTCCTTCAACTTGGCGCCCGGTGCCGCTTTGGGTACCGCCATCGATGCCATTGAGAAAACGCAAGAGGAATCACATTTTCCTGTCAGCTTGGAAGGAAGTTTTCAAGGTACAGCGGCTGCGTTCCAAAACTCTCTTTCCAACGAGGGGCTGCTCATTTTGGCAGCGCTGGCGACGGTGTACATCATTCTCGGCGTGCTTTATGAGAGTTTCGTCCACCCGCTGACGATTCTTTCCACGCTGCCTTCGGCGGGCTTGGGCGCTCTGCTTTCGTTGATGCTTTTCGGCCAGAGCCTGAGCGTGGTCGGTATCATCGGAATCATCTTGCTCATAGGCATTGTGAATAAGAACGGCATCCTGATCGTGGATTTCGCTCTCGAAGGGGAGCGTCAACGCGGTTTGAATGCGACCGACGCTATCTATGAGGCTTCCTTGCTGCGCTTCCGGCCAATCATCATGACCACTATGGCCGCCATGCTCGGCGCTTTACCGCTGGCCTTCGGAACTGGAACAGGCTCGGAACTAAGGCGTCCGCTGGGTATCACAATCGTTGGCGGCCTCATTTTCAGCCAGATGCTCACGTTGTTCACCACGCCGGTGGTTTATCTCTATATGGATCGCCTCAGGCTCTGGTGGGCGCGCTCTCACAACCGCACTTTGGAAGCGCTGCCCCAGCATTCAGACTAAATTCGACAGCCACACAATAGCGTGAATAAAAAGTTGCTGGAAATTAGTCCAACCGACCGACTTTTTGTTCTCACCGGAGCTGGTATCAGCGCCGAAAGCGGCAT
>JASHRN010000106.1 GCA_030037335.1 Candidatus Acidiferrales bacterium
ATTCCGCCGCTGGGCTTCACGCCCACCCCCGGCGCGATCACCATCGACAACAATTTCATGCAGTGCAACCTGACCGTATATCCGCCCGCACCGATCGTGGTGGAGACTTCGCAGGTGCTCGATATCGAGCGCAATTCGTTTTCGCAATGCGAGCATGAAAACATCGTGGACGACACGGTGAGCGGTTCTATAGCGCACATCAAAATGCTGGGCAACATTTCTGACGCGCAGCCGCTCGCGTGGGTGACACACACCACGGGCCTCGTCGAGAGCGACGTGGACGCCATCGGCACGGCGGAGAATCCCGGCACGCCCTATTTTTACGGCTTAGGCATTGATTCGCAAAGCGGACCGAGCACTCTGCAATTCAATGAAGCGGGGTCGAGCGCCTGGAGCCTGAACGCGACGACCGCAGTTTTTTCGCTGGCGAACAATGGCATGACCGCGCTCCAAGCCGGAGCTTTCGGCTCGGGAACGAAGCCAGATCTTTCCGCAAATTACGCCATGACCGCAGCGGAAGTGATCGTGACACAATCGGGAGGTTCAGCGACATTCGACGCCAGCCTGGGAAACATGTTCGAGCTGATCATGAGTGCGAACGTGACTTCCTCAACGCTGATCAACGCGCAGCCCGGACAGTGGCTGGATTTTGTGATCTGCCAGGGCGGGGGAGGGCCGTGGACGTTCGCGTGGCCGTCGAATGTTTTCGGTGGCGGAACAGTGGGCACAACAAACGGCCCGTGCAGCACTCAGCAGTTTTACGTCAGCGGATCGAACGCGTGGGCGGCCGGCCCCATGACGATTAATGTGACCAGTGGGACGGCAGGGCTTTCGCTTCCGGCGGTCGCGGGCACTGTTCCGTATTTCACGGGCTCATGGACGCTCGATGGATGCCTCGAAGCTGGCGGCTCGCCTGGCTTGATCACTATTTTGTCGAGTCCATGCGGCTCTGGCGGCGGAGGCAGCTCGCTTACTTCGACAGCCGTCGGATTCGGAAATAGCTTGAACTCGTTGGTTGGTGACGCGACGAATTTCTATTTCAACGACACGACACACAGTCTGACCATCACCGGCGCGATGAGCACGGCGATGAATTCATTCGCGCTAAACCAGCTGGTCAATCCAACGAATAGCGGCGACGTCATGTGCGGATCGGGCGGTACTTGGGCGGATTGCGTGCCCGGAATGCAGGAACGCAGCGTAACCGGAACGACGGACACAGTCTCTGCGAGCGACCGCGGAAACATGGTGACGTACAGCGGGAGCTCAGCGGTGGCTGTGACGCTGCCGGCGGCATCGAGCCTCGGGAATAACTTCTTCTTCCATGTAGAAGCCACGGGAGGCGGCCTGCCGACGTTCATGCCAGCCAGCGGAAGCATCAATGGAGCTTCGAGCTTTACGCCGCCGCAAAACAGCTTCGGGACGATCTATTCGCCGGATAATACGAATTACACGGCCGATTTCGCTGTAAAAATTCTGCGCGTCACTACGTTCGCGTCTCTGCCCGCCTGCACCAGCGCTAACGAAGGTCTCACTGCGCCCGTCAGCGATTCGACCACAACTACGTGGGGCGCAACCGTCACAGGAGGAGGCTCGAACCACGTCCTCGCTTACTGTGATGGCACAAACTGGACCGTCGCCGCGAAATAGAATACTCAACTCGCTCGCAAATGTTGCTTCAGCCGTTTAGTTTTTATTGCTGTTTGCTTACGAACTCGACTCGCACACAGATGTCCTGCTGCACTCGGCTTTTTTCTTTCTGTAACCGTTCACTTCTGATTTCTCCTGGCTCTAGCTCTCGGAGGCTCACTTGCCACTTCGTCGCTGCACCATTGCACTTGTGTTGCTGTTTTTTCTCGCGCTTCTCGCCTGCGCACGTGCAGGGAATGTGCCCGCACCAGCTCCCACACCGAATCCGGCTCCCGATCCGCCGTCAGGGCCGATCATCGATGCTTACGGCGGACGCATGGACGTACCAGCGCCGCTGATTCATCCGCACCGCACGGCGGTCACCTGCACGCAGAGCAACGGTTCTGGCGCAGCCGGGACGATTCTGCTTTGCACGCTCTCGAATTACTCCTCTGGCTCGATCTTCTACCAGCCGACCGGCTTGGCAGGCTATCCGTCGAACACCAGCCTGATGACCAACTGGCAGGTGATTATTTCCAGTCCGTCGCTCACGTTCAATATCGCCTCGAACGAGCCTTTCATCGTGGACAGCACCGGGACGATGGATACGCCGTTCGTCGCCACCAGTTCGACTCAGGGAGCAGCGCACCTCACGAGCCTCAATCCGTCAACGGGAGTGATGACGCTCACATCGCCAAACTCCGTTTTGGTGACCACGCCGACCGCAGGGTTCATTCGCCCGGGCCGCTGGTCAGTGCAGGATGTGGTAACGCCTTTTGGCACGGGAGACCAGTTCGTTGACCCGCTAGGGAATTGGATGTGGCCGGAGAACGTCGCTCAGGCTTGCGTCACCGCATGCACAGGATCGTACACGGCAAGCGTGGAAGCGAAATACGGGGGCAGCACTGGGGCGGCGAAGTGCACCGCTGCGAAATACGAGACTCTCGATCTGATCTACGCGGGATTCAACTCCATCGGCGAAGACAGCGAAAACATCATGCAGCAAAATGTGACTGGAGCGTGCTCAGGGTCGAGTTTCTTTAGCGCATTGCCTTCGCTTGGTGGCCTGACGCTTTATGGCGGTTTCGCCTTTGAGAGCATGAACAATCAGATGGGAATGGCTCCGCAGGCGCCGAAGGACCTGATTCACCTTATCGACCGGCCGCTTAATTATGGCGTTGTCCACGACAACGTGGATTATATCGATCCAAACTTCGCCGCTTACGTTTTCAACGCTCTGGGAGCGACATCGTTCAACACTGCGAATACTGCATATCCGGGGAGGCTCAACTGCTATGAGTCAACCATGTGCGACCTGGAAGGAGCGGACGACGTAGACTACATGACCGACGGGCAGGATGACCAATTCTGGAATCCCGCTCCAGGGCAGGTTCAAGCGCCCGGCGTGTCGCAGGGATTCGTTGTGGCCATTGCTCCGTTGCACGCGACCTTTGAAGAGAAAGCGGGAAACGATACGGGGCTGCCATTCATCTTCCCGAACGACACGGACTATATGAAGCTCTTGAGCGCAAGCGCTCCATCGGGCTGCTATTATCCAACGACGACCATTCCCGGAAGCAGCACCGCTGGAGAGACTTCCTACGGCGGCCATATGGGGCCTTCCTATAGCGGATGCTCATGGCCCGACTTCATTCGCAACTGGTTCAATGGAAGCCTGAGCACGATGAACTCAGCGTTTGGAATCAGCCCTGGTTACGACACATTTGGAACGGACGAAACCGTTGTGGCGGATGGCGTGCCGTCCGGCTGCACCAATTCCTGCGTGGGCAACGGATCGACAACGGTTTTCACGTTCACACTGAATACCACGGTTACACCGCAATCAATTCACATCAACATTACGCCGCCTTCTGGGACTGGCTTGCCTGAGATGATGGTTGCAGGAGATTGCCCGGAAATCGTAACGGCCTGCGGCATCACGGGCGAGCCCGCGACGTTCGGAGAGCTGCGTCAGATGACCGGGACTGGCGGCTCAAACATGGGTTGGGCTTCCGCTACGGGATATCCAATTTCTTCTTCAGGCTGGGCGATTGTTGACGCTCTCGACTATACGGAAGTGGAGACGGCTGGCGGGGAATCTGGCTCGGAGAACCCGTTTGTGTCAAACAAGGGCGTGGGAGGGACCACCACCGACGGCAGCGGGAGCACGGAAATCACGTGGACTAATTATGATTCCGCGATGATAGGCGGCGCGGGATCCTTCTGCAATTACGTGACAGGAAGCTGCCAGCTCTCTTTTTATTATGCGCTCGCCTCAGGCACGAAGATTACGGTTAGCTACACGACGAACGGCTGGGCTTGCCAGACCGTCGGCGGATGCGCTTCAAGTGGTGGGCGCGGAATCGAAGATGAAGACGGCAATGGTGCCGGCGGTGCAACAATCGTGGGGACAAACAGCGCCGCGATTGTTCATGTCAACGCGTGGGCAGCTTCCACCCCGTATGCTTTCGGCGCGGTGATCGCAGTTCCGGCAATTACCGCATGGATGCATCAGGAAACTTCCGGCGGATGCACGAGCGGCAGCTCAAGTCCGACATTCTCAACGAGCGCATACGGAACGACGTACACAGATAATACTTGCTTGTGGGTGGCCGACGGAACGTGGCCATCGGGCTCCGGTGCCATCAACGACAACGCAATATGGGGACTTATTGCTCACACATGGATCGCTGACCGCGTGTGGTTCTACTGGCACACGGTGCTGACCGCGTGGGCCGACTTCTTCCCGGACCAAATGATGATAACTCCGAACGACTTCTCGACCACCCCAGACCCTGCGTCACTCGAAACAGCCTCCCAAATGGGGATGCAAGCGACCTATGTGAATGGCATGTTCATGGATCCCTCGGTTGACGCGAATTCCTACTGGAAATGGAAGGAATATCAGACGTGGTACCCGGGCGCGGTCATCGACGAAACCTATTACGACACAACGCAAAGCTGGACGGGCGGCTGCGATAGCGTCGGGAATCCCTCGTGCCCCAGCACAATGGCCCTCAAAGGGCTGTACTGGTACAACCACGTATCCGGGGCGCTTGCGCACGGAAACCAAATCGGCATATTCAATTTGGCGGCGATGGACTGCTTTTCGTGTCAGTCGGACATTCAGAAGCACGGCTACGGAATGGTCAAGGATGTAAACGACAACCTGATCAACGGCATCGAAGACGTGAGCACGACAGGAATCACCTGCAACAACGGAGTGGGGAACCTGTGCGGTGGAGAGCCGGACTCCCTGGCCGTGCCGTCTTCGAGCGATTGTGAGAGTTCCGGCTGCTTCGCCAACTGGCTTATGCCCTACGGGTACAACGACCTGCTCGGCTCAAACGGCGTGATTGCGGCGAATCAGCTCTGGCTGGCGAGTTCGTCTATGCCGACCGCTCCCACGAAGTCAATCATCTTTGCACTGCGACCCAATCGGGCCGATCGCACTCCAACGCTCTTTCGCCGGCTAAGAGTTCGACGTTGAAGTGAATCGGTAGCCGGGACGTCTATCGGATCGGGTTACGACTCTACTTTTCGCGCAGCTGTTAAGCGTAGAGCTGGACGCTAAGAATAGTTGCTCATTGCAGTATTCAAGTCACTCATCGCCAGCTTTCAGGAGATCTTGTGCTTCATTCCATCGCGGAACTTTATCATTCGCATCCCGCATTCACGGGCGCCCTCATCATGGCGCTTGCCAATGCCGCAGTCACTGCGATGCCTTCGCCGCGCCCGAACGGCAGCCAGTTCTACGCGTGGGCCTTCAACTTTTTTCACAGCGTGGTGGGAGCCATTTCCCGCATCCTTGCGCAATATAAATCCACCAGCGACGCCCGCTCCGATAGCGTTCCTCCGCCTGCAAATAGCCGCGCTTAGAAATCGCGGTTCTTCGGCTGTATCGATTCGAGGTCGTAGAGCGCCGCTTGTCTACCCTGAGGAATTCGAAGTGCTGCGCTCGAGGCAACATTACATTTCGTGTCGGAGCTTCCATGAAAGAACACATCTGGCGCCATCTTTTTTTCGGCGTGCTCGGCTGTCTCGCGGGAATGCTGCTGATGGCTTTTTCGATTGGGCGCAACATTGTCACGCGCGATGATG
>JASHRN010000107.1 GCA_030037335.1 Candidatus Acidiferrales bacterium
GAGTCCCGGATACTCGTGCAACTCCTTCTTCGATTCGCGAAATAGGTACGATCCTCTGAGGTCCCACTTCTTGGACTCGGCCACTTACTTCAGCTCTCCGACCGAGAAGAGCCTCACCTCGGTTGTAACAGACTGCGTCAAACAAGCAGCCAGAGACCTCACAGCCTTGCGACTCTATGATCTGGATTCGGGTCCAAATGCGTGGACGGTGGCCGCTGGACTACCCATCTACATCGCGCTTTACGGGCGAGACACTCTTACGGTGGCCTGGCAATCCGCGATACTCAGTACCGCTGTCTTGCAGGGCACTCTTCCTCAACTCGCAAAGTGGCAGGGAACCGAAATGAACGACTGGAGAGATGAGCAGCCGGGCCGCATGCTTCACGAGTCACACACCGATCCCCTTTCGGCTCTGAATCTCATTCCCCGCGGCCGCTATTATGGAGCCACCACGACTTCTGCATTTTACCCCGTAGCGGTGGCTCTGCTCTGGCATTGGACAGGAGACAAAACCCTCGTTGGACCGTACCTTGACCCCGCCCTCAAGGCGCTCAAGTGGTTGAATGATTATGGCGATTCAAACGGCGATGGGTTCTACGACTATAAAACGCGCTCCAAAATGGGAGTGCGAAATCAAGGCTGGAAGGATTCCAGCGACGCTATTGTCTATTCAGACGGCAAAGAGGTTTCACCCGCAATCGCCACCTGTGAAGAGCAAGCCTTTGTCTATTTTGCAAAGATCTTCTTCTCAGAGGTCCTGTGGTGGTTTGACCGAAAGGATGAAGCAAAAGTCCTGTTTCGAGAAGCCCGAGAGTTTAAGAAACATTTCAACGAGACTTTCTGGATGGATAAAGAGGGCTACTTCGCAATGGGACTTGATGCTAAATCGAAGCCCATTCGATCAATTGGCTCCGATCCAGGGCACTGTATTGGTTCTGGAATAGTGGACGATTCCCTTGTCAAGCAAACGGCGGAGCGGATGTTCGCTCCAGATTTGTTCACCGGCTGGGGCATTCGAACGCTCTCCGCAGACCATCCGGCTTACGATCCCTTTAGTTATCACCGCGGTTCCGTGTGGCCAGTCGAGCATGGCCCTTTTGCTTTGGGATTTGCGCGATATGGGCTGTACGAACATGTAGAGAGGATTTGTCGCGCACAATTCGAAGCAGCCGCGCTCTTCGAATTTTACAGGCTCCCTGAGCTCTTTAGCGGGCATCCACGAGACGATCAGCATCCGTTTCCGGCCATTTACCCAAATGCGAATTCGCCACAGGCATGGTCGGCATCGACAGTGTTCTCCTTGCTGCAAAGTATGGTCGGCGTCTACCCATACGCTCCCTTGAAGATGCTGTTCGTAGATCCGCATCTTCCCGAGTGGCTGCCGGAAATGACTTTGTCGAACCTGCGTGTAGCCGGCGCGACTGTGACGATACGGTTTTTTCGAAAAGAAAGCGGTGCGAGCGACTACGAAATTCAAGAAAAGCGAGGAACTTTGCATATTGTTCGCCAACCCAGCCCATGGTCTCTCACGTCCCATTTTGCGGAACGTATGAAGGACATCCTTACGAGTTTCTTGCCTGGAAAATGAGGAAATCATGCCCGAATTGAACAAGGCTTCCTCTCATTCTGATAATCCGTCTGACGTTGTTGTCATTACCGGCGCCTCCGCCGGAGTCGGCCGGGCGACAGCGCACGCCTTCGCGAAGCGGGGCACACGAATAGGCCTTATCGCTCGGGGAACAACTGGCCTCGCCGCCGCTCAATCGGAGGTTGAAGCGCTGGGCGGGACAGCTCTTGCTGTTCCCACCGATGTGGCAGACCCAGACCAAGTCGAAAGCGCTGCCAGCACCATCGAGGAAAGCCTTGGCCCTATCACGACGTGGGTCAACAATGCCATGACCACAGTGTTTGCACCCCTCCGCGAGATTACTCCGGAAGAATTCAAACGCGCTACTGAGGTGACATACCTCGGAACTGTTTATGGAACAATGGCCGCTCTTCGCCGAATGATTCCTCGTAATCGCGGGGTGATCGTGCAGGTGGGCTCCGCTTTAGCCTACCGCTCCATTCCTCTTCAAGCGCCGTATTGCGGCGCAAAACACGCCATTCGTGGTTTCACCGATTCGCTGCGTTCCGAGCTGATTCACGATCGCAGCCACATCCATCTGACCATGGTGCAGCTTCCGGCGATGAACACGCCGCAGTTCAGTTGGTGCAGAACTCGGCTTCCTCGCCATCCGCAGCCGGTGCCACCAATTTACCAGCCGGAAGTTGCAGCACGGGCAATTGTGTGGGCCGCAACGCATCGGCGCCGCGAGGTGAACGTCGGCGGCTCAACCGACAAAGCGATTTGGGCAAACAAACTAGCACCAGCGATTCTCGATTCTTACCTCGCGAGACACGCCTACGAATCTCAGCAGACGAATGAACCTGTCGAACCAAACCGACCGGACAACTTGTTCCAACCAGTTCCCGGCGACTTCGGCACTCAAGGCATATTCCACAACGTTGCTAGTGGTATATCGTTCCAAGCATTCGAAACCACGCATCGAGGATGGGTCGGTATAACCGCAGGCTTGCTTACCGGCGCTACTATCGCCATTCTGCTGAATCGAAAGCACTAAGGCTTCCGAGATAAATTAATCTACAAAAAACGGGGGGTGCCGACTACAGGAATTGACCGATTGTGATCAAGACCACATGGACCGAGAATTCGAGAGTGTTGCAGCAATATGACAGCTTGGAGGTGGTCGAGATGACAGAACAAGGCAACCAACACAAGTGCAATCAGTGCGGCAGATCGTTTAACTCGTCAAATGAGTTGAGAGAACACGAGAAGAACTGCAAGGGAAGCAGCAGCTCCGAACAACGTAAGTAGCAGCACAATTTCGTCCATTTTTCTGGGCGAAACCGGGCGGCTTGTGGGGCCGATTTCCATCCTCCCTTCACTCGAATTCCTTTCTTGCCGGCCTCACTGTCCTCTCGGGCGAGCCTTGCGGCACCGTTTTTCCTTCCGTTAGATGGATTACCCGATTGCTGCATTCGCAAAATCATCGTTAACTAATCTGGGGTTTAAAAGGTCGGTCAACGTGCATGCTAAATCGCAGGGTGCGACTCCTTGTCCTCACTGTCATAGCAGTCGCAGTAGGCCTCTTTCTTCTCGTATTGCTTTCACCGTCTATCCTGGATTCTTACATCGTGCGTCACAAAATCGAAACAATCGCGGTGGATCGATTTCACGTCAATGTGAAATTATCGTCACTGCACCTTTCCGTTTTCCCTACGGTGCACGCCGAATTCACCGGGCTGGTATTAAGTAATTCGAAACAGAATGATCTCCCGCCTTTGATCCAGATCGCAAAGTGCTCAGCTGATGCCAGCCTTTTCTCTCTCCTTGAGCGTCGTCCACATCTAAGAACTTTGAGGATGCAAGGCTTAACTATCAATGTGCCTCCGCGAGAAAAGTCACAAGAAAGTCCCTCTGCTCTCAAGAAAAAGTTCCGGACCAACTTCCTCATCGACGAAGTCACCGCCAGTGACATGACCCTGAACATCTTGCGCAAAGGAGACGGCCAACATCTGTCTTTTGCTTTTCATCAGTTGCGAATTGATTCCTTCCAGCCAGACAAGCCAGCGGCGTTTCACGCCAGCCTGACAAATCCGAAGCCGATCGGCGAAATCTTCACGCAGGGTCAATTTGGCCCATGGAATGCCGACGATCCCAGCCAGTCACCGCTTGCCGGAAAATATACTTTTTCAAACGCTGACCTGGCGACAATTCGTGGAATTTCTGGAACTCTTTCTTCGTCAGGCGCATTCGTCGGTGTACTCGATTACATTCAAGTGCGCGGTGAGACCGAAACTCCGGATTTCGAAGTCAACGTCAGCAAACATCGCGTGCCATTGACTACAACATTCAACGCCGTCGTCGATGGGATGAACGGAAACACAATCCTGAACACGATTCAGATCAGGTTGATTCAATCGAATCTGGACGCCAAAGGAGACGTCGCGAAAGGGCCACGCCAGCCAGGACGCGCGGTTAAGTTAAATGTGGTTGCGAATTCAGCTCGTGTTCAGGATCTACTTCGGGTTGCGGTCGATTCCGAAAAACCTTTACTGACGGGAACTGTTTCTTTGAAAACTCAATTTGTGATCCCGTCGCGACGCGCCAAAGATGCTGATATCACAAAGCGTATCTGGCTCAATGGCACGTTCGGCGTAGCCTCTGCGCGATTCACCGAGCAGACGATCCAAGAGAAAATCAATGCTCTCAGCCGCCGCGGACGTGGCAAACCGGATGCCGATGATGGCACTGCAGTTTCGCAGCTGTCCGGAATCTTCACTTTAGCGAATGGAGTAGCTCGATTTTCGAAGCTCAGTTTTGGCGTCCCGGGGGCCGCCGTTGCGCTGAAGGGGAGCTACAATTTGGAAACGGAAGAACTGGATTTTCGCGGGACACTCAGCATGAAAGCAAAGCTCTCGCATACCACGACCGGAGTGAAATCACTGTTCCTCAAACTCCTTGACCCTCTCTTCGAAAAAAAGAATGCTGGCACGGTATTGCCAATCAAGATCACAGGAACGCGCGAACACCCGTCATTTGGACTGGACATGGGACGAGTCTTCCCGCGAAAGTGAGCTCTTCCTCTTTGCAATTTCGGGTGCGTGCGTCTAAGGCAGCTCAGTGGCTTGTATTGAGAGAGCGTCTCGGTATAGTGGGAAGCGGAACACCATCATAGAGATAAAAACGCTGATCACACTTAAGGCATCGGTAGGGCCGAATGAAGGACATTGTTAGAACGCAGCGTTCCTTAATTCCCACCCGGTGAGAGCGGCGGATAGTTCGGCAGTCGCATCTTGGACATCTTCGGCTCGTCAGACGTTTGAATACATTCACGGATCACCTTGTCTTCATTTCAGTTTCTCAGGCGCTTGCGGCCCGCTCTCGCCAGACCGGAACGGGTTGAGGGCTATACGGTTGTTTCCGCGGGCCCTCCCGAGGGAAAAACTCAATCCGCTTCGCCGAGGCAGACGAGACGTCCTCCCCGCCACTTTCGGTAAAGATCCCCTCAACATTCTCTGCTACAGAAACATTGCAGCGAACCGATAGCAGAATCCCTCCGTTCCGCATTCTGCATTCAAGCCCTTCTGAAATGTAAGCTGGGATACCCAAGCTCAATAGCGCCTTCGTCAATGTGCTCGCAGAGGTCTGAGGTGGAGCCGCGTCGCTTGAAAGGCCTTCCGCCTTTACACTGTAGGTCCGCAGAAATTCGACCGCCGTTGCAGTTACCAGGGAGCCATCGGGAAGCAACACGGACATGTCGGCGAGACGAATTCCAAGCATCTTCAGGCGCTCCGCACAGGTGCGAAGGGCCGAAAAGTTAAGGAACAAACCACGTACAATCCCATTTCCATTGACTGTCATTTCTAATTCAATCCAAACAAAACTGCAGTTCTGCGTATGTAAGGCTACTTTTCGGACCGACGATTCGCAATACATAGGAGGCCGGATATTTCGCAAAGAGAAGACCGTAGGCAACCCCCTGTTGGAGCCCTACACCTAGTGTGAGCTTCCGGCTCTTGCGGTCCTATGCTTCGGCTTGGGCTTGGGTTCGTTTTCACGCCCCAGCTCATAACTGGTTTTAAGCACTTCCGGATTAATGCGCTCGGATAATTCGGTCAGCTTCTGGTCAGTTTCTTTTTCTTCGTTCAGCGTCTCCTCAAGCAGCGATGCTGCCTCACTTTCCCCAGCAGATTTGCAAATATACGGACGGTCCCATACGCCGCGATTTCATAGTGCTCCACGCGCTGGGCCGCTGAGATCAACCCCAAAATCCATCCACCTCATCTTCAAAATCGTCATCCATCATCTCGGAACCCTCCGCAATGAGGCCGGCCATACCCTTGCACTTCTTGCCATTCGCAGGCTCCCCAAGAGCCTCAAAAATCTGCTCCAGTCTCTGCGCGTGTCCGCGGGTTTGCTCAGATGATGCTCAAAACCTTGGCGAAGATCGGGAGAACTCGAGGCCTTTACCATTTTTGGAAGGGACTTAATTAACTGCTGCTCGGCATCATAAAGATCACGCAGCTCGTCCAGATAGAGTTCCTTCATTGTGTTCTCTTTCATTACTGTCCAATTACCTTGTTTTTCAAACCGCAGCCGGGCGGGTGTCAATCGTTCTCGATCAACAAGGTAGTCACGGATCGAAGCGCCAGCAATAAAGTAAAGGCTGTAACCGTCATACTTAGTTGCAGTATCGTGGGCTGTCTGGTCACCCCGCCAACTGTCAATCCATCTAAAAGTTGAAAGAGCATGGCTGAGAACGAGCGAGGGAGCTGATGGGCTCTCATTCGGGGGAGAATTCTTCAAACCTACCATCTATTGTCACAGTCGTGGTGTGTATTGCGGCTTTATATTTCGGCCGTGAAGTGCTTGTCCCGATTACGGTCGCAATACTGCTGACTGTACTACTCTCGCCGATCGCGTCACGGCTGGAAAAAGTTCACCTTGGGAAATCACTTTCCGCGCTTACGGTGTGGTTCGCCGCCTTGATCCTGATTGCGTTTGTCGGCTGGCTCGTGGTGAACCAAGGTCTCCATATGGTGACCCAGATTCCTACGTACAGCGACACCATCTCTAAGAAGATTCAGTCCATTCAGGGCGCGAAAAAATCAAGTTTGGGAAAAGCAGTTGCATCGATTCGCCAACTTGGACAGCAGCTTTCGAATGCCGTCGAATCCACATCGTCCCAGGCGAGCCAGCAGCAACAATCCCTTTCCGCAAGAATAACCAAGAGTAGCTCTCAACAATCGAAGCAATCCACACCTGTGCCTGTTGAAGTTGTAGGCGAGCACAACAACTCCGGCCTGAAGTCCCTGGGCTCGACAATCACTCCTCTACTCGCGCCTCTTGTAAAAATCGGGATCGTCTTCATCATCGCGATATTCATGCTTTTACGCAGGGAAGATATCCAAGAACGACTGTTTACATTGGGTGGCCTGAACCGAATTCGTATGACAAAACAAGCCTTTAACGATGCGACGAACCGTGTGCTTCGTTATCTCTGGCTGCTGTCGTCCGTAAATTTTAGTTTCGGAGCATTGTTTGGGCTTGGGCTTTATTTTCTTGGACTGCCCAACGCATTGCTTTGGGGTGTACTGGCCGGATTATTACGCTTCATCCCCTACATCGGAAGCGCTCTGGGCGCCGCCATGCCGATCGTGTTTGCTTTCGCGGTGTTCACGGGTTGGACGAAGCCTTTGATTGCGTTGGGAATTTACTTATTCCTTGAAGGGATTGCTGGATACGCGGTTGAGCCGCTTTTGTATTCAAAACGGACAGGAATCTCGGCTCTGGCTATTCTGGTGGCTGCAATATTTTGGGCGGCGCTTTGGGGCCCGATTGGGCTACTGCTTTCGACTCCTCTCACTCTCTGTATCGTCTCTATGGCCAGATACATTCCACAATTGGAATTCTTGGGTGTTCTTCTTGGCGACAGAACCGTCGGCACCTCGGACGTGCAGCTCTATCTGGCCCTCACTTCATCCGACACGGCAGCAGCGGAGCAGGCCATCGATGACTACGTTAAGGATCGATCGATTCAAGAGCTATATGACTCCGTTTTTATGCCAGTGCTTATCCTTGCCGAAAAGGATCAGGCTGACGATCCATACACAGGGCGCAGAAAGCGGCAACTTTTCGCGCGGCTGAGACTCATTATCGAGGAACTCACCGTGCGCTATCCGAAAGAGCAGGCCGTGTCGGACCATTCTCCTGACGTCGGCCCGGACGACCAAGTATTACCCTACCGCCATGCTGGCGCCCCTCACCTGGCAGTTTCGTGCGTCCCTGTGCGGTACGAAGGAGACGAGATTACCTGCGTCATGCTCGCTCATTTGCTGACGCGAGCCGGCTACGACGCACATGAAATCGAACTCGGCCCCGCGCAAGTAATGGGCGACGAGATTGCTGATCATAACGGACACAGCGGAGACATCATCTGCATCTCGGCGCTTCCTCCATTTGGCATATCTTCTATTCGTCGGCTGTATAAACGAATTCAGTCACGGTTCCCAAAGTGCCGTGTTGCCGTCTGCCTGTGGACCTATAGCGGCGACATGAATTCGATAAAGGCACTTCTCAAGCTCAGCGACTCTGACCTCCTCATTACAACACTGAGCGAAGCACCGTTGCAGGTCCAGCAGCTTGTTGAACCGTTGGAAAGAGAGGAGGGAAAACACCACTCAAGGCGCGGCTCCTCACGATGATAGGGGGCTTTTGCTGTTGTTCGGTACTGGAGAGGCCGGATTGACGCGCTCTATAACAAAATTACGCTGGAAAATGGAAAATCTATGATTCCCAGCAACAAAGGAGAATTCAAGATCATGCGCATTATCGTTTTGGCGTTGCTTCTCACGTTCTCTATAGCCGGAGCTCAGCCAATCCCGCAAGACCATCAAGGGCCACCTCAAAAGGGTTCGCAGAATTACGAAGCATGGCTGCATCAGGAGGTACGACATCAGTTGATGTTGCTGCCCTGGTACACAGTTTTTGACCAGTTGGCATATAGCATTAGCGGATACACTGTGACGTTAACAGGGGCGGTCGTCAATCCAACGCTGAAATCAGACGCTCAGAATGCCGTAAAGCACATTGAAGGGGTGGAAAAAGTTGTGAATCAAATCCAACTCCTCCCTAACGGCCCCATGGACAATCAGATCCGCCGGGCCGAGTATCGAAAAATCTATTCGCAGCCGTCGTTGTCTCGCTACGGAATCGGAAACCTGCAATCTATCCACATACTCGTGGATAATGGCCATGTTACGCTGACCGGATACGTAGATAGTGAAGCGGACAAGAACGTGGCCAACATTCAGGCGAACAGCGTGCCGAACGTGTTTTCTGTCAAGAACAACCTGATGGTGCGGAATCCTGGTAAATAGCACGGAATGGTGGGGCTGGGGAGAGTCGAACTCCCGACACGCAGTTTAGGAAACTGCTGCTCTATCCATCTGAGCTACAGCCCCATCGAAGTTAGGTTAGCACAGAGTCGGAACCCAAGCCGCGGCTGCCTTTCTGGAGCATCCTGACGAGGGAACTTAGATGAGGGCGAACAGTTGAGATATCCCAGTGCGCGCTGCTAGGATAATGCTGGGCCTATTTTCAGTGTGAACTTACGCGCGAAAACGCCCGAAATTGAATGAACAATCACGAAAAAATCAGGTGTAAATTGCGCGCCTTGCACCGAACGGTCCGAAGCTGGCGAATGATCGCCAAGGCTCTCGTTTCAACCAAACATCCGCTGCTGGCGCACATTATCCCGATGCGCCGGTGCAATCTTGCGTGCACTTACTGCAATGAATTCGACGATTTCTCAAAGCCCGTGCCTCTCGAGGAAATGTGCCAGCGAATTGATCGGCTAGGTTCGTTTGGCACTTCGATAATCACAATCAGCGGCGGTGAACCGCTGCTGCATCCAGAACTCGACGAAATCATTCGCCGCATTCGTTACAACGGAATCATCGCGGGGATCATTACGAACGGATATCTTCTCACAGCGGATCGCATCCAGCGGTTCAATCGTGCGGGTCTCGAGTTCTTGCAGATCAGCATTGATAACGTTCAGCCGGATTCCGTCTCGAAAAAAAGTCTCAAGGTGCTTGACCAAAAGTTGAAGCTCCTCGCCGAAAATTCTGAGTTCCACGTCAATATCAATTCGGTATTAGGCAGCGGAATCAATCATCCGGATGATGCACTGGTGATTGCGAGGCGTGCGGTCGAACTTGGCTTTTCGTCGACGATCGGCATCATTCACGACGGCAGTGGGCAGCTAAAGCCGCTCGATGCGCATGAGCGCGAGATTTTCGAGCAAGTTATGAGCTTAGGAAAGCGCTCCTTCTCGCGCGTGAATTCGTTTCAACACAATATCGCGGCTGGCAAAGAAAACGACTGGCGTTGCCGCGCTGGATCACGGTATCTGTACATTTGCGAGAATGGACTGGTCCATTATTGTTCGCAGCAGCGTGGCTATCCCGGTATTCCGCTCGCGGAATATTCGGCGGAGCGGCTCCATCACGAATACTACACGCGAAAGCCCTGTGCGCCTCGGTGCACCGTCTCTTGCGTCCACCAAGTGGCTGCGCTGGACAACTGGCGTGACCCTCAAACAATCCCGGCTTCTGATACGGCTGAGCCCACTTCTCTCGTTCGAATTGCCGGCAGCAAAGATTAGAATCGCCATTGCATTTGCAGCACCATTTCACTCGAATCGCACTTGGGCCTGTTCACGCTCGCGCGAATCCGCTATAGTGTTCGGTATTCACTAATTGTTCGCCTGAGGTAACGTATGATGGAGGTGCTTGCAATAGCGGCTCTTGTTTGCTTGATCTCGGCGGTGGTCGTATTGGCATGGATTGTGGTTCGACAGCAGAACGCCAAAGCAAATGAAACGGAGTCGGATCGCAATGTACAAACTGCGCTAGCGTCGCATCTTCAAGCCATGAGCGGCCAACTGACGCAAGCCACGCAGACAGTTCTTCAGCAGTTGGGCCAGGTCAATTCCTCTCTCCAGAGCGGACTCGCAAGTTCCGGCGAATTGGTTTCCAAGGCGCAGGCCGCCGTTTCGAGCGAGTTGCGCAGTTCGCAAGAGGTGCTCAGCCGCGTTGGCAAACAGCTTGGTGAAATTCAACAGGCCGGTCGGGACCTCTCGAATGCGACACAAGCGTTACAAACGGTTCTCAGCGGTGCAAAAACGCGTGGCTCGCTCGGGGAAATAGCGCTTGAGACGCTACTCGCGGATGCGCTTCCCGCAAGCGCTTACGAAGGGCAATACCGATTTTCGACCGGAGCAATCGTCGACGCCGCAGTGCACTGTGGCGACAAAATCATCGCCATCGATTCAAAATTCCCGCTGGAGAGCTACCGGCGCCTAGTCGATTGCGGCGAAGAGTCGCGCAAGGAGTTTTTTCAAGCCGTGCGCAAACACGCCGACAGCATCGCTGAGAAGTACATCCTCCAAAATGAGGGAACCCTCGATGTGGCCCTGATGTTCGTGGCATCGGAGAGCGTTTATTACGAACTTCTGATGACGTCAGATGGCAAACTTGGCCGCTTGGATGACTACTGCCGAAACAAAGGGATTTTTGCGGTTTCACCCAATACACTTCATGCCTATTTGAGTGCGATTCTGATGGGATTGAAGGGAATGCAAGTTGCCGAAAATGCGCGCAATCTATTGGCAGAGCTTTCAGGATTGCAAGTCCAGCTGGAATCTTTTGCCAAGATGTATGAGACGCTCGGAGGGCATTTGCGGCGCGCGCAGCAGTGTCACGATGAGGCGGGAAGCAAGCTCGATCACCTGCAAGGGAACGTCAAAAGGATGGCGCAAGGAGATTTGGCTGAAATTCCGCTTCGAGCGCTGGAAACCAGCTCGAAATTATGAAATTTGTGCGATCCCGCTCTTCAAGACCCGCTAATTGACCGCTCGGCGGCTGAGATCAGCGCCTGAACATCTGCGGATTTGCTGAAATTTGCAACAGTCCCAAGCTCCTTTAGAAGGTTCTCCCAATTAGCGCCCCTTTGTTGGAGCTCCCTTACGATTGAATTGATCTTCTTTTTAGTATCGGGTTCTGCGATTTTCTGTGCGGCGCGAAGAAAATCAATCGTGACCCGCGGGTCTGCTTGTCTGTACTCGTTTTCGAGTCTTACGGAATACGAAAACTGGCCTGCCGCGAGACCTTTGACTCGGATCGTTGCCCAGTTATCTGTCCCGCCTTTGGAGCGAACGAGAAGCATGTCACCACGCTTGAATTGCGCCACTCCTGGAGTCAGATTTTTGATTTCCATATTGAGAGGTTCCGCTGTCCCCTGAACCAGCAAATGAATCGCAGCCTCCTTTCCGGAGCGGATCTGCACATCTGAAAAGCTCATCGGAACGATGGAGACGAATGTGATGTTCGCGGTTGCTTGGTTATCGCCTTTCGTTATGAAAAGGCTTGCTGGACCGACCACCGTATCCGCTGGAGGCGTCAAGATCAATTGTGCCGGTGCCGATGCCAGCACCAATGCACGCTTGCCATCGATCTCAACGGCGTTTTTGTCCGCGTCGCCTGCAAAACCTGAACCGCTGATGACGAGGCGCTCGCTCGCTGATGCGATTTTTGGAACTTGGGTTAACTGAAGATCGCCGCTCGATGATTGTTCGGGCAGCACATCAGCCGCTTCTCGGATCTCGCTTCCAAGCATGCGAGCAAATAGCGGGCCGGTTTGTGGCGGCACTAAGAAATGTGCGCGTCCGCTTTCATCGGTAGTGAGAACCTGCCCGCTCGACAAAACGATTTTTGCACTAGCCGCAATGTGGCCATCCGCCGTGAGCACGGCGAGCGTAGCGGGTTCGCCGGCGATGAGTTCAAGAGGAAGAACGATGGTGTTTTGCCCTGTTGGTGCAGCGACAAGATTTCGCGTAGAAAAAGCGGCAAGGAAGATCGAAGCACACAGTCCAATGCTAAATAGTCGCAGCTTCTCTCGTCTGGCATTACTCATTGCGAATTTGTCAGTGGGATTCCTCGAACATCCATTCAGTTGTCCAACCGTACCACAAATACAGTCGTTCCATCCTCCTGTTGAATCTGCAAAGCCAAAGTGCGCGCCGCACTTTCGCTCGGCAAGCGCCCCGCGCGAACCCTATAGTATGTGCCATTCGATGAATTGAATTCGCTGACGTCCACTGGCGCGTATCGGGCGCTCAGCTCCTGCTGAAGGCGATCAGCATTTTCTTTCAACTGAAATGCGCCGACTTGCACGCCAAAAAAGCCAGTGCTGGGGTCCGGCCCTCCAATGACGTCCAGCCGCACCTCAGCCGTTCCGGGCCCCAGCATTCCAATAGCTCTGGCTGCTGAATGCGAAAGATCGATGATTCGATTGGCGACAAATGGACCGCGATCATTGATCCTCACATTCACCTGCTTTCCGTTTGTTAAGTTCGTCACGCGGACAATGGAGTTGAACGGGAGAGTGCGATGCGCGGCGGTAAGATCATTCATATCGTAGATTTCGCCGTCGGATGTTCGACGGCCATCAAAGGGCGCTCCGTACCAAGAGGCTATTCCCACCTCAGAGTATTCTCCGGGTACCGCAATCGATGTCTGTGGCTGACGCCTTGATGCAGACGGCTGTGCGGGTGCCGGTAATGTGGCTGTTGGCTGGGAGGGTGCAGGCACGGAAGCAGGCGGACTTGCAACGGGTCTCCGCGCTGCACAACCGCTGAGAATGAGACCGACGAAAATGCCAGCAAAAACTGCTCTAATTCTCTTAACCCCTCTCCGCTCTGGCATGGAAACCCTTTAATCGCTCTTGACTCTTGCGCTTTCGCTTCTCACCGTGCGATTCGGTGGATTTTCGGTATTATAGGAACGCGGCAAAGTCACCGCAAGGAAACCATTGCAACTTCCGCTTCGTTGGCGTTGGAAAATTGAGAGATTTCGTGAGAACCTCTCCTCCATTTTTCGTCCTCGGGAGCAGCAGCGCCGCCGCCCGCGTTTGTGTCCCGCATGCGGCACACTTGTTGGTTCCACCGCGACGCGTTGCCACCAGTGTGGCGCGAGCCTGACGTTCTCGATGGCGGCCATGAGCCGCTCGCTGAGCAAGTATCTGCCCGCCAACGCACCCGTCACTTACGTCATTTTCGGCGCGTGCTGCCTTATCTACGGCATCAGTCTGCTGCTTACGCTCCACAGTGGCGCGCCCATTGCTCCGCAGGGCGGCGGAATTTTCGACATGCTGTTCGGCATTGGGGAAATCTCCACAAGAGTGCTGTTCCGCCTTGGGAGTTCGCTGCCGCTCCCATTCAATCTCGCGGAGCCCTGGCGATTCGTAACTGCCTGCTTCCTTCATGCGAGCATAATGCACATTGGTTTTAATATGTGGGTACTCATCGACCTTGCTCCGGTGGTCGAAGAGCTGTACGGATCAGGCCGTTTTTTGTTCCTCTATACATCATGTGGCGTCGGCGGATACGTACTCAGCTCAGCGAGCCCATTCATCGGGATTTTGAGAGCGCTTCACTTGGCAAGCACCGGAGTTTCCATTGGTGCATCGGGGGCAATTGTTGGACTGATTGGCGTCCTGCTGGCGATTACGTACCGGCGTCGCGGCGCGGGTATGCAACAGCTTCGCTCTCTGATGTATCGCTGGATTATCTACCTCGTTGTGTGGGGCCTTTTCTTCCCCGGCATCGACAACATGGCTCATCTTGGCGGTGGAATCACCGGCCTTATTCTCGGCAAGCTCATGCTCGACCGTCCGCCGCAGACCACCGGCGAACGGAAGCGAGCTTACGCACTTGGTTGGGCTAGCGCTATTGTCATCCTGCTGTGTTTCGGGATCATGATTCTGAATGCACGCCAGCCGCTGCCGTTCTAATTTCCTAACCGATCAGAGCTTGCGGGCAACAATCACGCTGTAATGGAAACCCGAAATAATCGTAAATGCGGCAACGAGGTAAATCAGCAAGAACCGAATCTCCACCAGAAAATGGATCGGCAGCAGAGCTATGACGATAACCACGAGCACCAGCAGAATCTGAAGAGTCGTGTTCACTTTTCCATAGATGCTCGGTGGAAAAGTCATATAGCCGACAACGAGCAAAATCACCGCGCATGCAATCAGGATCAGAGCGTCGCGGCCAAGAACCAGAATTGCCAGCCACCAGGCAATGCGCCCTTTGAATGCAAGCATGAGGTAAGAAGAAGAAAGGAGCAGCTTATCCGCAATAGGGTCCAAGAACGTGCCGAGTTGCGTCTTTTGATTCAGTCGGCGCGCGAATAGACCATCCAGGCCGTCGCTCACTCCCGCTGCAATCAGCAGCACGAGCGCCCAGTCATAACGGCTATACCGGATGGCAATAATAAAAAAGGGCAGGAAGCCGAGCCGCAGGAATGTCAGTTGATTTGGAACTGAGAAAACTTGCTTTGCCATTATTCTTTCAATCTATCGGCTCAAGCAAACTGCGAAAGATACTCGGACAGAGTCTGACCAACCTTCGATGCGAACTTTTCTGCCAGCGAAGGAACGGAGCCCCGCGGCTCGTCCAAGGCCACTCGTTCAACGCGTTGCATTGGAAAAAAGAGGGTCGGCAGCCCGATGCGCTCGCCCTCCGGATGCAACACTTGCCTGACGAAATCATCGAACGATCCCAAGTCAATTCCACGAAGGGTTACTCCCGCCACAGTGATCTCCACCAGTTGCCCCCAAAGGCGCTCTTTTGGGCTATGAAGACTTACAACAACGACTGAATGCGGCTCCATTACCACCTCGTGAATCGCTCTTTACCATTTTGCCGGATTTTATCCTCGAACGCACTTACGTTAGCAGGGAATTTCGAAAACACAGAGCAGCCTCAAACGATCATCAGCCGAAGTTTCGCCGAAATTTGCAGCGGAGCTTCCGTGACCCTTTGCACTCCTTCTGGCGTTACCCGAGGAGCAAGTTCAGTGAGGACAAGGCCTTGCGGCGTCACGTCAATCACGGCCAGCTCAGTTACGATCATCTTGACCACGCCCACTCCGGTGAGTGGCAAAGTGCATTTCTTCATGATTTTCGGCTGACCGTCTTTGTTCGTATGCTCCATCGCGATAATCACGCGTTTAGCCCCCGCGACGAGGTCCATCGCTCCACCCATCCCCTTAAGCATTTTGCCGGGAATCGCCCAGTTGGCCAGATTGCCCTTTTCATCCACTTGGAGCGCCCCTAGAACAGTCACGTTAATTCTGCCCCCGCGAATCATTGCAAACGAATCGGCACTTGAGAAATAGCAGCAACCCGGGATTTCCGTGATCGTCTCTTTTCCTGCATTGATCAAATCCGGGTCTTCCTCTCCCGAGTATGGATACGGCCCAACGCCTAACATTCCATTCTCGGATTGCAATACGACTTCCACACTTGGAGGCAGAAAATTCGGGACGAGCGTTGGGAGACCAATTCCCAGATTGACGTAATCTCCATCGCGCAGTTCCTGTGCAATCCGCCGCGCAATAAACTCTCTTTTATCCGTATTGTCAGGATGACGCTGATCCATCGCTGCCCGCCACAATTGCAAGCAACATCATTTTTTCTCGCGTATTGTTCGCTTCTCTATCGGTCGGCTGTAATGGCTCCCTTGGAATATCGCGTCCACGAAAATTCCCGGAGTATGTATGCAGTCGGGTTGCAGGCTGCCAAGTTCCACCAACTCTTCGACTTCAGCAATCACGTGATTCCCAGCCGTTGCCATCACCGCATTGAAGTTTCTGGCGGCCTTTCGATACATCAAATTTCCCCAACGGTCTCCTCGCCAGGCTTTGATGAAAGCAAAATCGCCGCGTAGCCACGGAACCATTACGTAGTTGCGGCCATGAAACATCCGTGTCTCTTTGCCCTCTGCCGCCTGCGTGCCATAGCCGGTTGGAGTGAAAAATGCCGGGATACCTGCGCCTCCAGCGCGCATGCGCTCGGCCAATGTTCCCTGTGGATTAAGCTCAACTTCTATTTCTCCACTCAGTGCCAGGCCCTCAAAACGCTTATTCTCACCGACGTAGCTTGCAATCATTTTTTTTACTTGCTTGGATTCGAGCAGCCAGCCAATTCCGTAATTATCCGTTCCGGCGTTATTCGAAACGAGAGTTAAATCCTTTGTCCCTTTGCTTCGCAATGCTCGCAGCAGATGCTCAGGCACTCCGCACATTCCAAACCCGCCCACAAGAATGGTCGCTCCATCCTGAATACCTCGTATCGCCGCCTCAGCATTCGCGACCCGCTTATCCATTCACACCCGCTCTGTTCGGTGACGCATGACTCTCTGACGAGCTTTTACGAGAGTCGATCGCCGGCCCATGAAGCATTCGATGGAGTTCGTTGGCGTCGC
>JASHRN010000108.1 GCA_030037335.1 Candidatus Acidiferrales bacterium
CGACGGATTATCCTCCGGATATTCGCGCCACGTACTTGCAGCTTCCGCAGCTCGATCCTCGCATTCAGGAACTCGCGCGCAAAATCACCGCGCACGATCCGAGTCCCTACGACAAAGCCGCGGAGCTCGAGCGCTATTTTCACACGAATTTTCGTTACACGCTCGACCTTTCGGATATGAACAAGCCCGACCCCCTCGCCTATTTTCTTTTTACCAAACGCGCGGGACATTGCGAATATTTTGCCTCTGCCATGGTCATCATGTTGCGCACGCTCGGCGTTCCGGCACGTTATGTCACGGGATTTCTGCCGGGCGAATTCAACGATCTCGCGCAGGACTACATCATTCGCGCCAGCGACGCGCACAGTTGGGTCGAAGCCTATTTCCCGAAGTATGGCTGGATCACATTCGATCCCACGCCGCCCGGCGAGGCCAAGCACACCGGACTATTTTCGCGCGCCGGAATGTATTGGGATTGGCTTCAGCTGAGTTGGAATGAATGGATCATCAACTACGATTTCACTCACCAGCTTTCGCTGGCGCACAACGTTCGCGACTCGTCGCTTTCCTGGTCGGAGCGCGTCTCAAACTACTACCGCGAAAAGCGCCGCCACGCCGTGAATACTTTGCAAGCGTGGCAAGCGCGGCTCTCCCGTTCGCCGTATGCGCTCCCGGGCGCGCTGATTTTTCTGCTGGCGCTGCTGATTTATTTCCGCGGACGCGCGCTTGGCGGATTCGTTGCCGTTCGCTGGAAATTGCGCGCTCGCCGCGATGGCTTGCTGCCTCCTGCGCTCGCCGCATTCGAATATCGCCAGATGCTGCGCTTGCTCAAACGCCGCGGCTGGCGCAAATCCCCGGCGCAAACGCCCTTGGAATTTGCCGTTTCGATTCGCGTTCCGGAATTTGCCGGGCCCGTCCGCGAGCTCACCGACCTTTACCAATCCGCGCGCTTCGGCGCTGCCCCCGTCGACGCCCGCCGCGTCGCTTCGCTCCTCGCCGCCCTCAAATCCCTCCGCCGCCATTCGCGGTGAGCATTTCAACTCTGATTCACACGAACGACCGCCGTTTTTCTAAAAACATCATGGAGCGAATCTGGCCGTTTCGGGACGACTGAGAGAACGAAAAGTTCTCCGAGGGATAGGTGGAAGCGATCTTTGATATAATACCTCTCCCAAGCAGTGCGCGAGGGTCTGCCATGTGGAACATCGTTAGACCTGTATTGATTTCTCTT
This sequence comes from Candidatus Acidiferrales bacterium, assembly GCA_030037335.1. Classification (GTDB taxonomy): domain Bacteria; phylum Acidobacteriota; class Terriglobia; order Acidiferrales; family UBA7541; genus DAHUXN01. Next base: position 1,232 of record JASHRN010000108.1, read on the forward strand.
CTTTTCCTGCCGTGGGCTTATGAGCCTAGCGTTTTGAGTTTGAATCAGCAGCCACAGCCGGGATGCCTTGTTACTTCCACCGCTCAAGCCAAGGCAGCGCACGAACCAGGTGTTGGTCCCCTGGAAGGGGCTTGGTACATGAACTCTGATCGGAGCATTTGGGCGATGGACGAGGGTCCATGGTACGCAGGCGTTGGGAACAAGGTGCCGTGGATTCGCCCTGCGGGGATGCAATTGAAGATTGCAGGACGGCGTTTAGACCGCACAGCACCTGCCCTGAAGGCAGCCATCATGGGCAATTACTCAACTGCTTTCCAAGCAACGGGAATGGAGTTTCCCGCGGAAGGCTGCTGGGAAGTTACTGGCCAAGCTGGGAACAAAGTACTCCGCTTCATTTTGAAGGTTGAACCAAGAGAGGGTGCCCGCAAATAGGGATACGCGGGAAGGAATGGGATGGATGCGAAGGTGTGAGTGGGTAATAGAGCGGGTAGGGTGGATAGATCGTAGTTGTCGCTGTTTCGCACGATTGTCCCACGCCGGCCGCCGGTAGGTGGTTGTGCGTATCACACGCGGAGTAGTCGCGGCTATTTAATTTCCAGGACTTCTTTTTCTTTCGTGGCGGACAAGTCCTCGACTTTCTTCGTCTCCGCGTGCGTCAGCTTCTCCAACTCGTCCAGCGCGCGCTTCTTGTCATCTTCGCTGATTTTCTTTTCCTTTTCCAGCTTCTCAACGTGTTCCTTGATGTCGCGCCGGATATTGCGCACCGCCGTACGATGGTTTTCCAGCACTTTGTGAATCATCTTCACCAGATCTTTTCGCCGCTCTTCCGTCAGCGCCGGAATCGGCACGCGCAGCACTTTTCCGTCGCTTGTGGGATTCAGTCCCAGGTCCGCGGTGCGAATCGCCTTGTCAATCAGCGGCACAGCCGTCGGATCCCACGGCGAAATCATAATCATGCTCGGATCCGGCACGGACATTGTCCCCAGCTGATTGATGGGCATCGGCGTTCCGTGATAATCCACGCGGACGTTATCGAGCAGCGCGGTGTTTGCGCGGCCCGTGCGCACCGCCGCCAAATCCTTGCGAAAATCCTCCACCGCTTTTTCCATTCGCGCCTTCGCCTGCGCCAGCGCGTCTTTCGTATTCGCAATCGTGGTCATCTATCGTTTGCCTCAGCACCGTTTCGTGTTTCGCCTTTGCTAGTCACTCGCCACTGCTTTTAAGCTGTAACCATCGAACCAACATTCTCTCCCATCACCACACGCTGCAAATTTCCTGCCACGTTCATATTGAAAATCCGAATCGGCATTTTGTTGTCCATGCACAACGAAATCGCCGTCGAATCCATAACCGAAAGCCCTTTTTGAATCACGTCCAAATAAGTAATTTTGTCGAACATCTTCGCGCCCGGCACTTTCTCTGGGTCGGCGTCATATACGCCGTCCACGCGCGTCGCCTTCATAATCACTTCCGCTTTGATTTCCATCGCGCGCAGCGCCGCTGCTGTGTCCGTCGAAAAATAAGGATTCCCCGTACCCGCCGCAAAAATCACGATGCGCTTTTTTTCCAGGTGCCGCGTCGCGCGCCTGCGAATGAACGGCTCGGCGACCTGATGCATCTCAATCGCGCTCATCAGTCGTGTGTGGCATCCCACTTTTTCCAGCGCATCCTGCAACGCCAGTCCGTTGATCACCGTTGCCAGCATTCCCATGTAATCGCCGGTCGCGCGGTCGATCGAAAAATCCTTCTGCCTTCCTCCGCGAAAAATATTTCCGCCGCCGACCATGATGGCTGTCTCCACGCCGAGCAGATTTACATCATTCAGTTCGCGCGCGATGCCCGCGACTGTCTCCGCGTGAATTCCTGAACTGAGCGGCCCTTGCAGCGATTCACCGCTGAGCTTCAGCACGATTCGGCGATAGACCGGCTCCTTCGCCGTCGCTCGCGCATTCGCAACCATGTTCGATGTGCTCACTCGCCCCGTTCCTCTCGCATCCCGCTTCGATTCGCTTCCGATTCACCAGCGCGCGCGGCCGCAAAATCGCGTGCTATTGCACATGCCACGCGCAAAACTTCGCACGCATTCTAGCAGAGATTTTTCTCCTCGGCACATTTCCTGCTGCCATTTCGCAATTCTCAATTGTTGAATTGGGTTTTGCCTTTACTCGCCACTCGCTTGCCGCGCCGCAGCCTTGGCGAAGGCGGGTCACTCGCCACTGTTTTATTCCCCTTGCACTTCTACAAGAAGAGGCGTATCTTCCTGTCGAAGTAACAGGGGAGAGAACGAAATATGCCGGAAAGCCACTTGGAACTGCCCCAGGGCACGCTCGACCTGCTGATTCTCCGCACGTTGGCCCTTGAGCCGCAGCATGGCTGGGCCATCTCCGAGCGCATTCACCAAATCTCCAGCAAAGTATTGCTCGTTCAGCAGGGCTCGCTCTATCCGGCCTTGCATCGACTCGAACGCCGCGGCTGGATCAAGTCGCGTTGGGGAGCATCCGACAACAATCGCCGCGCAAAATATTACGAACTCACTGCGCGCGGCCGCAAACAGCTCAAAGCCGAAGAAAATGCTTGGCAGAAATTGACCGCCGCTGTTGCCCAGATTTTGGAGACATCATAGTGCACCCCGTTTACCTGATGCACCGAGAGCTTGTGCAGCGCAGACTTCGCGTTCTGAAGTCTGCGGCTTTTGATTTGGGGAGATTCTGATGTTCACTGACTTTCGGTTGCGCCTGCGGTCGCTCTTCAAGAAGAACGCCGTCGAAGATGAGCTGAACGACGAACTGCGCTTCCACTTCGAGCAGCAAGTCGAAAAATTCATCGCTTCCGGCCTTTCGCCCGCCGAAGCGCGCCGCCGCGCTCGCATGGCCATCGGTACCCACGACCAAATCCGCGAACAGTATCGCGACTCAAGCGGCGTTCGCTTTGTCGAAACATTGCTGCAAGACATCCGCTTCGCTTTCCGCATGCTGCGCAAATCTCCGGGATTCACCGCCGTCGCCGTCCTCACTCTGGCCCTCGGCATCGGCGCCAACACCGCCATTTTCAGCGTGCTCAACGCTCTTGTCCTCCGCGAGCTCCCCGTACCTCACCCCGAGCAACTCGTCCGCTTTGGCGCGCATACTCCCGGCGACGACTACGCATCGGTCTCGCTGCCGATGTTTCAGGAAATCATGCGCGACCAGCATGTTTTTTCAGGCGCGTACGCCGTCCAGGGCGGCCCGCTCATGGACGTCGAAACAAACGGTGAACTTTCGCACGCCGTCGTTAATCTTGTTACCGGGACTTATTACTCGGTTCTCGGCGCATCTCCGGAGATCGGACGCTTGATCGGCCCTGAAGATGCCGATCTAAATTCCGCGAAGCCCGCGCAAGTCGCCGTTCTCGAATACGCGTTCTGGCAGCATCAATTCAACGGCGCAAAAGGCGTCGTCGGCAAAACAATCAAAATCGAAAATGTTCCCTTCATCATTATTGGCGTTACGCGCAAAGGCTTCTCCGGAACCAGTATCGACGAGCAATCCGATATTGACGTCCCGCTGACTACCGAGCCGCTCTATGGCGCATCTGATGTCCAAATAAGTCTCGATCGCCGCGACGTATTGTGGCTCAATCCTGTGGGCCGTCTCAAACCGGGCGTGACTGTCGATCAGGCTCGCGCGGAACTCGATTCGCTCTGGCCGGCGATTCGCCAAGCCGTCGCGCCCACCGGTCAAACGCGTATGGTGCGCGATGTTTTTCGCTCGCTGCAATTCACCGTGAAATCCGACGCCACCGGCGGTTCCTACCTGCGAGGGAGATTCGCCAAACCTGTCTATGTGCTTCTCGGCATCTCCGCGGTCGTGCTGCTGCTCGTTTGCGTCAATCTCGCCAGCCTCATGCTCTCGCGCGCGGCGGCGCGCACTCATGAATTTGGCGTGCGCGCTACGCTGGGCGCAACGCGTTCGCGTCTCGCGCAGCAATTGCTCGTCGAAAGTCTGATGCTTTCTATAGCGGGAACTCTCGCGGGCTTCCTGCTCGCAAATTGGGGCAGCTACAGTCTGGTGAATTTTCTTTTCCAGCACAACGGCTATGTGGGCGCGAAAGCGATCAACATTTCGCCGGATTTGCGAGTGCTCGCCTTCACGGCGGGCGTTGCTATCCTCACCGGCGTGCTCTTTGGCCTCGCACCCGCGTGGCACGCGACGCGCGAAGATCCCAACACTGCACTGCAGCAAAATTCACGCACTTTGGGCCGCGGAACCGGAACGCTGGGCAAAAGTTTAATTGTCACCCAGGTCGCTCTGTCTTTGGTTTTGCTCACCGGCGCAGGACTGTTCATTCGTACGCTCGTAAAATTGCAGGCTGTCCGGCCCGGCTTTCGAATTGGCGGCGTGCTCGAAGTCGGACTCTTTCCAAAACCAGGGGCGTTCAAGAACGCTGATCCGGTGATTTATTTTCACGAACTTCTCGACCGCATCTCGCGTGTGCCCGGCGTGGTTTCTGTTTCGTCCTCTCACGGAGACGTGGGCGGCGGCTACGATTGGCCGCTGCAAATTCGCATTCATGGCGTCAATAACCAATGGTTTTCTTCTCAATATGAGAGAGTCATGCCCGATTTCTTTCATGTGGAAGGTATTTCACTCCTTCAAGGCCGCGCGTTTAACTGGCAGGATGACACGCACACGCCGCACGCGGCCGTGGTGAGCGAAAACTTCGCTCAAGAAGTCTTTCCTAGCGGAAACGCAGTTGGACAACGCATCGACGTCAGCGACGACCCGCGAATGCAGGACTTGCAAATCATCGGGATTGTGAGCGACGCACAGCTTTACAACATCCGCAAGCCACCGCAGCCCACGGTTTACGTGGATACTTTGCAATATGGCATGGCCGCGGATTTCGACTCCTTGCTTGTGCGCACCGATCTGCCGCCGGGTGCGATGCTTGCTCCGCTGCAGCAAGCGGTGAATTCTCTCGGGCGCCAATACGTCGTTTTCGTGGACCCTCTCGCCAAAATCGTGAACGATTCCATTTTGCCGGAGCGCATCATCGCCGTTCTTTCTGCATTCTTCGGCGCACTCGCGCTGCTGATTGCCGCCATCGGGCTTTTCGGCTTGATGGCCTACAACGTGACGCGGCGCACGCGCGAACTCGGCATTCGTTTCGCGCTAGGAGCTCAGCGCAGTATGGTTCTGCGAATGATTCTGCGGGAAACGCTCATGCTCGTTGCTCTTGGCATCGTCATTGGAGTGCCCTGCGCGCTTGCGGCAACAAGGCTTATCGCGCACATGCTTTTCGGCGTGACGCCGTACGATCCTGTCACGCTGACTGTCGTGGCGATGGCGCTTATCGCGACGGGAACGGTAGCTGGTTACATTCCGGCGTGGCGCGCGATGAAAGTCGACCCTATGGTCGCGCTGCGCTACGAGTGATTATGCGAATCTCACTGCCACGTTCGGAGGCGCGGAATGCTCTCTGAACTTCAGTTGTGTATGCGTTCCCACATTAAGAAACACAGAAATCGTCCAACGAGCCTTGCGCATCGCCGTTTGGCGTTTTGTAGTGGCGGGTTCATCCCGCCAGTATTTACCCGTACAGGAGAATCGTTATGCTGAATGATCTTCGGTTGCGCCTGCGGTCGCTCTTCAAGAAGAACGCCGTCGAAGATGAGCTGAACGACGAACTGCGCTTCCACTTCGAGCAGCAAGTCGAAAAATTCATCGCTTCCGGCCTTTCGCCCGCCGAAGCACGCCGCCGCGCTCGCTTGGCCATCGGCACCCACGACCAAATCCGCGAACAGTATCGCGACTCAAGCGGCGTCCGTTTCCTCGAAACTCTGCTACTAGACGTTCGCTATGGCGTGCGGATATTGCTGAAAAACTGGAAACCAGCCTCCATCGCGGCATTCTCGCTGGCTGTTGCGATGGCCCTCAGCGTCGCGGGGCTCAGCATTTTCAATGGCGTCATGCTCCGTCCGCCAGAGGCGACAGCGCCAGAACGACTTGTGGCTATCCACACAGTCGCACCAAGCAGCGACTCCTACAGCATTTCGTATCCGGATTACCAGTACTATCGCGATAACAATCATTCGTTTTCCGGCGTCGCGGCCTTTCCCGAGGAAATATCGCAACTCCCTATGACCGTTGGCCGTTTGGACGAAACGGGCACTGTGGAATCAACCTCAGATAACTATTTCGAGGTCATGGGTATTCGGCCATTTTTGGGGCGACTCTTCGTGTCGGGTGACGATGAAAAGAAAGTGCCTGAGGCGGTCCTAACCTACTCCGCCTGGAAACGCTGGGGAGCAGACCCAAGGATCGTCGGGGAAACAGTGGTGTTCATGGGGCATCAGCGAGCGCTAACGATTGTCGGAGTGACGCCAAAAAACTTCAGCGGCGTGGTTTTTGGTTTCAGCGCCGACGTCATCACGACGTTGGCCGGAAACTCACAAACCTTTACCCAACGCGACAATCGCTGGCTCTTCTTGATCAGCCGCTTAAAACCCGGCGTGACGCGCGAAAGCGCACGCGCGGACGTGCGCGTGCTTTCGGGACAACTCGCGGCAGCCTATCCGAAGGAAGACAAGAGTCGCGCGGCTTTGGTGACTGCCGCGACACTCCTCTCGTCAAATCCGGACACGCGGTCCACAGCCGGATTGATCTCGGCTGTGCTGATTGGAGTTACGGTGATGGTCTTGCTCATCGCCTGCGCCAACGTCGCGAATCTGCTGCTCGGCCTGGCGACCGGGCGAAAGCAGGAAATGCTGATTCGTTCCGCGCTTGGAGCAAGCCGCCGCAGGCTGATGCGCCAGCTCTTGACGGAAAGCGCAATCCTTTGCGCATTCGGCGGGACGGCTGGATTCCTGATTGCATCCATCGCGCTCGCGCAATTCTCGCAGTTCAGCACTGTCCTGGGGCCGTTCGGTACGTTCCACTTCGCTGTAGACTTTCGGACGAACGGAATCGTTTTGCTTATGACCGTGGCGTTGATTTTTACTGCCAGTGTCGCGACTGGACTGACGCCGGCGATTTATGCGTCCGCGACGAATGTAGCCGGTGCATTGAGCGGAGAAGCAGTGGTTGGCGGAACACGCAAGAGCCACGTACGAAATGCCTTGGTCGTGATTCAGGTTGCCGTTTGCACGCTAGTGATGGTCGGCGTCGGATTGTGCCTGCGGAGTTTGCGCAATCTACAGGACGTCAATCTGGGCTTTTCGGCGCGAAACCTAACCAGCGTCATGATTGATCTACAGTCCAACAGCATTCCAGAGGCTCAGTGGCCAAACTCTTACCGGCAATTGAAGCAGGCGGCGTTGCAGCTCGGCGGGGTACAATCATGTTCGCTTGCCCTAGAGTTGCCGCTGATTGACAGTAATTGGTCCACGGATGGAATTCGCTTCGAGGGTCGAAGCGACCAGACTCGGTGGACTCAGATTCCGGTGAATGTTGTCGATGGAGATTACTTCGCGACACTCGGAATTCCGCTTCTGCGCGGACGCACTTTCAATTCTTCGGACTCGAAAAGCGCGCCCGAGGTTGTGGTGATCAATCACAACATGGCGGACACGTATTGGCACGGCGCAGATCCCATCGGGAAGCAGATACGCATTCAGGATCACAATCGTATAGCCACTGTGATCGGCGTTGTCGGCGACAGCAAGTACAACACGCTGGATGAGGCGGTGCATCCGGTCATTTTACTATGCCCTGAGTCAACATTACGCACCGGGTTTGCTGCTAACCATTCGCACGAAGGGTGATCCGCGTCTGTCGGTCCAGCCGTTATCACGGATGGTCCGAAATCTCGGCTTACAACTCCCCCTTCTGCCATTCACATGGAACGACGTGATGTATTTTTCGCTTCTGATTCCTACTCTGACGCTGCGCGTGGTTGGCGTTTTAGGAGCGCTTGCCTTGATGCTCGCGATTCTCGGCCTCTATGGAGCCATCTTTTATTCCGTGAATGAACGCAAGCGGGAAATCGGCATTCGCGTCGCGCTGGGCGCGCAGCCGTCTCATTTGTTGAAGCTGTTCCTGCGGCAGACGGCGATCATTTCAGGCTTGGGCGTCTCGGTTGGATTATTTCTGGGTGTTGCTGCGACGATTCTGCTCCGCTCGCAGTTTTACAAAATCAGTCCCGTCGAGATGCAGGTTTTAATACCTGTCGCAGTGGTGATGATTCTGATATCGATGGGGATCGCGTACGCAGCAGCACGGCCGTGGATCAAAGTGAGCCCGATGGAAGCCGTGCGCCATACTTAGGACGCTGCTTGCGCAGAGCCAGTCTTAGCTACAGGTCATCTCACAAATAGCGAGAGCAGATCAACGGCTTTACCTCAGCGGCTAAAGCCGCGGGTTTCGGGGCGGTTTATGTCGGAGCTAAAGCTCCGACCCCCTGAAAACCATTTGTGAGCAGCTTCTAGTTCTTAGACTCTGCCGACGGCGCGGCTGCTTGCGGTTCAGCAGATTCCTGAGCTGAAGCGGCGGGCTTGGCGTCGGAGTCGCCGACTTTGAAGCGGGAGAAGCGGCGCACGGCGATATTCTCGCCGAGCTTGGCAACAGTTTGTGCAATCAGTTCTTTCACGGTGAGGCCTTCATCGCGAATGAAGTGCTGCTCGTAGAGGCAATTTTCCTCGTAGAATTTTTCCATCTTGCCTTCAACGATTTTGTCGATGATCTTGTCCGGTTTTCCGGCAGCGCGCGCTTCTTCGCTGTACGCTTGGCGCTTCGATTCGAGTATTTCCGGAGTGACTTCTTCACGCCGCAGAAAATGAGGATCGAGCGCGGCCACATGCATGGCAATGTCGTGACAGAGGCGTTGAAAATCATCCGTGCGCGCGACGAAGTCGCTTTCGCAATTCAGTTCGAGAAGCACGCCGATTTTTCCGCCAGCGTGAATGTAGCTGCCGACCAATCCCTCCGATGTCGCGCGCTGAGCTTTTTTCTGCGCAGCGGCCTGGCCCTTTTTGCGCAAAATCGCCGTCGCTTGCTCGAGGTCGCCATTCGCTTCGACGAGCGCATCTTTACAAGTGGAAAAACCCGCGCCGGTGCGCTCGCGCAGCTCCTTCACCAGTTGCGCTGAAATGCTGCCTGAACTCCCCACTGTCGCCATTTCCGTTAAACTTCCTCCACTTCTGAAAATTCGCCGTTGCCCATTCGCCTCAGAGGTTAATCAGCCGGTGCGATGGGCCGACTAAATACGTCGGCCCTACAAAGATTCTTTTCTGCGGGCCTGAAGGCCGCCCTACAAGCCAACCACTGAAGACGGACTCCTCAGTCGATCGCTATCTTCCGTTCTCTTCGCTCGCAGGTTCAGTAGTCGGTTCCTCAGTCGTTGCCTCGGTCAATTCCTGATCGACGTAATCGCCCTCCTGCTTCTCGTACTGCTCGTAGGCGGTCATATCGACATATTCAGCAGCTTGTTCGCCTTCCACACCCTCCGCCGCTTTCTGTTCCGCGATTTGCGTCTGCTCGTATTGCTCGCGCCCGGAAAGAACGGCATCGGCGATTTTCGAAGTAAACAGCCGGATGGCGCGGAGCGCATCATCATTTCCCGGAATCACCCAGTCTACCAAATCGGGATCGCAGTTGGTGTCGACGATAGCCACAACCGGCACGCCCATGCGCCGCGCCTCTTTCACGGCGTTCACTTCCGCGTTGGGATCGATGACGAACATCAGATCCGGAAGCGTGGTCATGCTTTCGACGCCTTCAAAATTCTGCTGCAAATGCTTCAGCTCGCGGTCGAGGCGTGCGGCTTCTTTTTTTGGAAGCGTGGCCATGCGGCCGTCTTCGACCATGGATTTCAAAAATTTCAGGCGCTTGATGGATTTCTGCAGCGTGGCCCAATTGGTCAACGTGCCGCCGAGCCAGCGATGATTGACGAAAAACATTCCGCAGCGCTTGGCCTCTTCGGCGATGGCTTCCTGCGCCTGGCGCTTGGTTCCCAAAAACAAAATCGCTTTGCCCTGAGCGGCGTGATCACTCACCTGGCGCGCGGCGTCGCGAAACAATTTCAGCGTTTTCTGCAGATCAATGATGTGGATTCCATTGCGCTCGCCGAAGATGTATTCCTTCATCTTCGGATTCCATCGGCGGGTCTGGTGGCCGAAGTGAACTCCAGCCTCCAGCAATTCCTTCATCGTAATTTCTACCACTTTTCCTCCTTATAGAAGGGGCGCTTTGATTTCGGCAAACCAAGCTCCGGTTTCCCAGAACAGCGTCCTTTTTTGCCGGTTCCTTGCCGGCCGCGAAGTTTAAATACAGTGGCGAGTGGCTAGCAAACCCAACAAGCAAAACCACGTTGCCATTTCCAGCTTGCGACAAATACCAAAAACCATAATGGCGAAAAAATGGCAAAAGCAAAACACCGTTTTTACTGGCGATTAGAAATTGGTTCCGTCGTTTATTTTCAGCAGCTTAGGCCAACTTCTAATTCCGCGTATGGCGATTAAAAAAATCATATATTCCAAAAAGCCAGCGAAAAGCTGAAAGACAAAACGCAGATTCCTCGTCGCTTCGCTCCTCGGAATGACAGTCGAATGGTGTGCAATCCCTCCTAGCGCTTACTGAACTGGAAGCGGCGGCGCGCACCCTTTTGTCCGTACTTCTTGCGTTCTTTCATGCGCGAATCGCGAGTCAGAAAACCGTTTTTGCGCAGGCCAACGCGCAGCTCAGGATTAAAGCGCGCGATCGCGCGAGAAAGGCCCATGCGAACCGCGCCAGCCTGTCCGCCGACACCGCCTCCCTTGACGGTAGCCTTCACTTCGAGCTGCTGCTGAGTTTCCGTGAACTTCAGCGGTTCGGTGGCCGAAGTGAGCCATGCGACATTCTTGAAGTAATTCTCCACAGGTCGGCCATTGACGGTGAATCCCGCGGGTCCCATGCGGACATAGACGCGCGCAACAGCTTCGCGGCGGCGACCCGTGCCGAAAAACTGGCCATTATCCCTGGCCGTGTTGCTTCCCATTGAAGTTGCCGAGCTGCTCAATGCGATCTCCTAAGAAAAAGTGGCTAGTGGCTAGCAAACAAAACCACAACTCACAAACCATTCTGCCGAAAAGCAGTACAAACTCGAAAGCCGCAGAACTTCAAAGAGCACGAAGCTCTGCGCTACAAAGCAACAGCTGGGGGACAAAGGCCACCCAACAAATCATTCGCGCCAAGCGCGACGGCCCGATAAACCCCGATCGGGCCCTACAACGGCAAAAAACTACGCGGCGTCAAGCTTGACGGGCTTTTGGCCCTGGTGGCGCGAGAGCGCTTTGTCTCCAATATAAACGCGGAGCTTGCGAGCGCGACGGGCCCGCAATTTGTTCTTGGGCAACATGCCGAGAACGGCCTCGCGAATCACCCAATCAGCGCGATGCGGAAGCAGCCGCTTAACCGGGACTTCTTTCAGTCCGCCCGGGTAACCGCTGTGCGAGCGATAAACTTTCTGGTCAATCTTATTGCCGGTGAGGCGAATTTTTTCCGCGTTTACTACGACCACGTGATCTCCGCAATCGAGGTGCGGGGTGTACGCAGGCTTGTCTTTGCCGATCAAAATTCGCGCCGCGCGTGCGGCCAGACGACCCAAAGCCTGATTGGACGCGTCGAGGACGAACCAGTTCTTGCCGACGGTTAAATCCTCGGCTTCACGGCCTCTGGGAATATACGTGCGCATCTCTCCTGTCCACCTTTTACCCCAAGGGTAAACAACAACGATACGTTAGGTTGCAATTTTTGTCAACGACGATGGTGCAGGGAGTATTTGGTCAGTTTCGATTCTTGAGCAACTGTCGAGCTTCTGACGCAGGTAGGCGCCGATTCCGAGACGACGATGCCGGAGATGCGTTGGGATGGTACTTTCGAGCGACAAATAAACACTCTAGGCGGTACACTGCGCGGGAGGCTCATCCTACGAGAAAAACTGCATCGATAAATCCGGTTCCCAACCGCTACAACCGAAATGAAGAGGCGCGTAGGCTGGAGTTGCCGGTGAAGGCTCCGCCGCACGCCCAGCAATGAGATTTCAGGCGCGAGAGACGGCTGGCTCGCTGATGCAGCTTGAGCAGGCCGATGCGCCAAAGGGAGAGAACATGAGGCTGGTAACGGCAACACTTGCAACGGCTGCGCTGCTTGCGTTCGCTGGCGCGAGTATTGCGCCCGCGGCGCACGCGCAGAGCGATCAACAGCAGCAACAGGACAAGACACATCCAAAACAACAGCAGCAGAAACCACAGCATCCGCAGGAACAAAAACAACAGCATCCTGCACAGCAGCAGAAACCGCAGCGTCAGGAGCAGCCGCGACAACAACAGCACCAGCAACAGCAAGCGCAGAAGCAGCAACAAAAGACCCAACAAAAGCAGCAGCGCGCACAGCAGAAGCAGCAGCAGAAAGTTCAGAAGGCGCAGCAGAAACAGCAGAGCAGAAGGCAAAACGCTTCCCATCCGCAGCCAACGCGGACGCAGCGGGCTCAACACGCTGCACCGGCGCGGGGCGGACGGCCGGTACGAGGCAATCCGCAACAGACGGCGCATTACGAGCAGGCTCACTTCCGGCGGTATCAGCCGCGAGCGGGGGAACGTGTGGTGACGATTCCTGACCCTCAGTTTCGCGCGAACTTCGGCCAGGCACATCGGTTCAGCATCGGCCAAACGGTAATGGTGGGAGGGTTCCCGCGCTTTCAATACGGTGGTTTTTGGTTCGTGCTCGAAGAGCCGTGGCCGGGCTATTGGGCGTATGGCGACCCGGACTTTTATATCGTGTTTGACAACGGAATGTACTGGCTATGCGACTACAACGACCCCGGCGTGGAAGTGCAACTTGTGGTTATAACTGGATAGCTGGTTTCACATACAAAGTTCGTGGAGGAACTGCCTCGGCCTTGCAAAAGGCCGAGGTTTTTTTTGGCACACCTACATCCCTTAAATTGAAGAACGAGAGGGCTGGGGCGAGGCGGCCGGGAATGCAGGCAGCCTCGCGGAACCCGAATAGGCGCGACCCGAGCGGCGCAGAATTCAAACCGGCGAAAGGCTCGGTTGAATCGCGCTTCAGCTCGCCGAAGCGGAAGCTGAAGTGGTGACGGGCTTTGCGTTGGTGCGCGAGTATGACTTATCGCTGCTGCCCGAGGCTTCGCCGCCCTTGTCGATCTCGATGGAACCTTTGAAATAGGCGCCGTCTTCGATCATGATGCGCGCGGTGGTCAAGTCGCCGACGACGGAGCCGTCTTTTTTAATTTCGATGCGGTCGCGGGCGCGAAGATTTCCCTTCACGTTGCCATAGACCACAACTTCGCGGGCGACGATGTCAGCGGTGACTTTTGCGCTGGCGCCGACGGTCAGCTTGCGTTCTTCGAGGTGAACCAAGCCCTCAACGGTTCCGTCGATGCTCAGGTCTTCGTTTCCGGTGATTTCGCCCTTCACATGCAAACTCGCTCCGAGCCGCGCCGTAGCGCCACCGGACGAATAAGATTGATCCATCGGATTCATTGCCATAGGTTTTGCCTCCCAATTTGGCGGTGTCTGAGTTTTGGCCGGAACGTTTGCCGATTTCTCGGGCGCCGCAGACGGCGCGGCAGGCTCCGGCGATTTGTTGTTGCCCCACATAAAAGACCCCTCCTCGGATTACACGGATGCCGCGAAAGCTTAGGACCGGCCGGGGGACTTTGAATCTATGCGCTGTGCGGAACGGAGGCAAGAGGAAGTTTCGTTGAAGTTTCGGGAAAGGCACGTCCGTGAGGATTGTGACTGAGTTCCAGGAGCGAATGAGGCGGCGCGCAGGAGTGCGGTTCCGAGCTGACCGCATAATGTGACGCGACCTTAATCGAGTCTTCTCTGCCAGACCAATTTGTAGCGCCCAGAAGCGGATTGCGTCTCCAAGGTCAGGCGATTGGGTCCGTCGAAGCGAAAATGCCGGACCTGCTTTGTTCCAATCCAATTGGGAAAGGAACAGCCTTCCACTCGATGCGAGATGACGCCTTTCTCCGCGTCGATCTCGAAAGTTCCCCAATAACCAAAGTACGCGCGCCACGCCTCGGCTATCTCATTGGCGCTCGCCTGAGAGTCGTCATCGCTCGCGAATCGTTTGGGATTGCCGGAGCGCAACTGCGCGGACATGTGACCGTCGGACTGATAGAGGATCGACCCTATAGGAGAGTTGCCGTATGGCTTCACAACTTCGCCGGAAGGAAGAAAATGCTCGAAAGAAACCAAGCCCCACGAACCGAGGAATGGAGTGTTAGATAAGACCGCCATGGTGATGACCTCCGAATGCCGCGTCTTGCGCCGCCGACAGCTCGCTGCAAAACCGTCTAATGGTCATTCCGAGCGTAGCGAGGAAGCTGCAGTTCGCGTATTTAGCGAGAGAATGCAGATTTTCCTGCCTACCGCAGGCAGGCTCGTCGCTTCGTTCCTCGGAATGACAGTAAATGGGTGCTGCATCGTTCTCCCAGAACGCAATCCAGAAACCGCCCTATGCAAACAGCTTAGAGAGTTAGTATTTGCGGAGGACGCCGATGACGCGGCCCTGAATTTTGACGTCGCTTGCGGCGACGATGATCGGCGCCATCTTGGAATTCGCGGGCTGAAGACGAATTTTGCCTGCGCCTTCGCGATAGAAGCGCTTGAGCGTGGCTTCTTCGTTTCCGACAAGCGCGACGACGATTTCTCCGGGATTGGCGACCTGCGTTTGTTCGACGACGACATAGTCGCCGTTAAGGATGTGATCTTCGTGCATGGAATCGCCCTTTACCTGCAAGACAAAAGAATTTTGGCCGCGAGCGAAATCAGCGAGAGAAATTGTCTCGCGATCTTCGACAGCTTCGAGAGGGCGTCCGGCGGCGATACGCCCAACGAGAGGGAGGCCGACGGAATGTCGTTCAATGACCTGCTCGCGAATGGGCCGCGGAAGCTGAAGGATTTCGAGCGAACGGCTCTGATTGTAGCCGCGGCGGATGAAGCCTTTGCGTTCCAGAGTGGAAAGATGCTTGTGGACCGTTGCGAGAGAGGTGAGCTTGAGGGCGCGCGCGATTTCCTCGAAGGAGGGAGAGTAGCCGCGCTTGTTCAGGAAAGTGACAAGGTAATCGAGGACCTGCTTTTGCCGTTTGGTGAGAGTCATCGCGCCTCCTGGGCGGAGCAGGCACAGTATGGGCGAAGTAAAAGCGAAAAGTCAATAAGATAGTTTGTTCTCCTGCGGAACAGTTTTTCGACGTGCATTCCGAGTCCCTTTGCAACCTCAGGGGCTAAAGCCTTTTTTAGGGAGCTTTTCGGCACGGCTAAAGGTTGTCTGCCAGCCACGGCGGGCAAGCGCCATGCAGCCCGTACCCCTTCCAAAAGCCAGGGCGCGAAGAACTGGCGGTCCGCCAACAATCCAAGAGGAACCGAGGCTTTTCGGACGGTGTTTATTTGCTCGAAGGAAATTCTTCGACGTGAAAATCGCCGTTGCGACCGAAGTAGATCACTCTTTTGCCTGTGATGAACACCCAATAGGACGCAACGCCGGCGGCCATGGCGTGTTTCAAAAACTCTGGATAGCGGATTTTATCGGCCTGCACAGCGCAGATTGCTGCCGCAATTCCGGAAGCAGAAAATTCGGCCGGAATTTGCGCGCGCGGCACGGACATCTTTTCAACATGCGTTTCACCATTTGGCATATAAAACGTATCATCAGCACGGATAAGGTCGCAGCGGTACGATTCGACGCCGGCCTCAATCAACATACTGACAGCTTGAGGGAACGTGAGCTTCCCTTCTTGCGAACCTTCGAGCACTCGACGCATCGCTTCTGTGTTCATGTATTCCTCACGCGATAGACAGATTCTGCTCCTAGACAATTGCGCTCATAAGTCGGTATCGGAAAGGCAGCGGCCGTAGCCGTTGGTGTCGAGCCAATGATGCAGATGGACTTGATAGAGGTATGACGCGGTGATTTCGGCGCCGAGCTGATGCGTATCCGCGCAAAGAAATGGAACATTGAGGCCGACGAGGGTGGCGATGAGCGATTGGAGGATGCGATTGGGGTCGGCGGGACTGTGCGGGTAGCGTGATTTCACATCGCTGAGCGGAGCGGTGATGACGAGCAGCCGGTTGGCTGCCTGACTCATGCGGCGCAGGCGAGCAATAAAGACGTTACGTTCGGCAGTGAAGGAATGAACGAGATCACCGAGGCTTTT
>JASHRN010000109.1 GCA_030037335.1 Candidatus Acidiferrales bacterium
GCTACCACTTCATGAACCTGCAAACCTACGAGCAGATCGCCCTCACCAAAGACACGCTCGGCGAAACCACCGACTACCTCATTCCCAACTTGCCCGTCAGCATCGAATTCTACGAAGGCAAGCCCATGGGCGTTCTTCTGCCCGACACAGTCGACCTCACCGTGACCGGCACTGAACCCACTCTCCAAAAGGCCACCGCCAGCGCGGTAATGAAGCCTGCCACGCTCGAAACCGGCCTTGTCATTAACGTGCCGCCTTTCGTCAACAATGGCGACAAAGTGAAAGTCGACACCTCCGAAGGCCGCTACATCCAGCGTGTTTGACCTTTTGAGATTATCGCAGATCCAACATTCTACAATTTAAGGTATACAAATAATTGAAGATACTGTTTTCCATATGTATTCTGCATTGACGTAAGTAGTATATTCTATACGTATATATATGCAATAGCGGGTCTTATACACATTTCCATATCAATTCAATCCGTGGAATAATTCTTGCAGACTACGTAATCGTCACGTGGGGTCTGTGTCTTTACGTTGCTCGGGGGGGAGCGATGAGCCTTCAAAATTGGAAGAGAGTGGCATCCTTTGCGGTTGCTCTGGCTTTTGCCTGTATGTTGCTCATGGGCCGCGCTGGGGCCCAGACTACAATCGCAACCGGGAGTATTACGGGTCTCGTTACAGACCCGAGCGGTGCCGCCGTCCCCGGAGCGCAGGTGACAATTACCAACGTCGGCACAGCTGCAGTGATAACTGTGCAAACCACTTCCACGGGTAATTACAGCTCCGGTCCTTTGAACCCCGGCAACTACAAAGTCAAAGTGTCGGCGGCGGGCTTCCAATCGGTTCAGTTGAATCTCACTGTTCTGCTCGGTACCACAGCGAACGGTGATGTGAAGCTAAAGGTCGGCGCGCAAACCACCACGGTCGAGGTCACCAGCCAGGCCGTGACCGTGAATACGGAACAGCCGACGGTTCAGGGCGTGCTCACCGCCAATCAAATCGCAAACCTCCCAATTAACGGCCGCAACTTCCTCGATTTGGCTTCACTTGAGCCCGGCGTGCAGATTCAGGATGGTAGCAATTTTGACCCAACGAAAGTCGGCTACTCGTCGATATCGTTTGGCGGCCGCTTCGGCCGCACAGCGCGAATCGAAGTGGACGGCGTTGACGTCAGCGATGAAACCGTCGGAACCACGACCGAGGACATCCCGGCCAGCTCCATCGCGGAATTCCAGACCGAGCAATCTACTCTCGACCCGTCCACCGAACTCACCTCTTCGGGCGCGGTGAACGTCATCACGAAGTCCGGGACGAACGCTCTGCATGGGGATGCCAGCGGCCTCTTCCGCGGAAACCAGATCGCCGCCGCTTTGCCCGCTCCCGTGGGCTTCCCGACCACGTTTCAGCGCACCTTCGAGGATGGCGACCTCGGAGGCCCAATTATCCCCAACAAACTCTTCTTCTTTGTTTCCGGTGAGAACATTCTGCAACATCAATCGGCTGGCGTGCCCGAGGCTGCTCCATTTAGCTCTCTCTCGGGCAATGCTCCGCTTCCGTTCAAGGAAGATGACAGCACGGATAAGCTCGACTGGCAGGGTCCTCACGGCATCCATATGTTTTACCGCTTCAGTTATTTCAAGAACCTCGTGGAGTCCGCCTTTGGAGCAGTCAGCTATCAGATTTACCAGAACGAAGACATTACGCGCCAGCACGTCATCGGCGCCGACTTTAATAGCGGCAATGTGACTCACAGCATACGTTTCAGCTATCTGAAATTCCAAAATAACATCGGCGACGCCGTTCGCGGGACGAACCTGCCTTTTGCCAACTTCCCCGTGAGCATGGGCCTCGGCGCACTAGCGACCGGACCGAATCTCCTGGCTCCGCAGGAAACTCCGCAGAGCGATCATCAGTTTAAATATGACGGCAGTTGGATCCACCGCAACCACATCATCCGTTATGGCGCTGATTTCAACCACATCCAGGGCGGCGGATATGCAAAGTTCTTCGGCATCGACCCAACGGTTGATGGCCTGGAACAGAACGGCGATACTGACTATGTGGCTGCAGTAGCGAACTGCCCAAGCACAGCTACTGAACCTGTGACCATTGGCGGCACCACGATCAATGCCCCTACAGATCCAACCTGCTATCCGGCTGATACAGTTATAATCGGCAATGGCCAGGGCTTTTCCACGGAAAACCCGGCGTTTGGTTTCCCTGATGGCGGTCTTGGACCGGACAATCGTTTGGGCTTTTACATCGGCGACAATTGGAAAGTCATTCCGACCTTTACGGTCAGCGCTGGCATCCGCTATGACCGCGATACCGGCCGTACAGACAGCGACCTCGACCCGCCGGCTTTTGAATCGGCTGTAAATGCCGTCCTGCCCGGTTTCGGCGATCCGGTGAATCAGCCAAACAGGAACTTCGGCCCGCAGTTGGGTTTTGCCTGGGACGTCTTGGGGCACGGCACAACGGTGATCCGCGGCGGTGCTGGTGTTTACTACGAGAACGTGATTTATAACAACGTTCTCTTCGACCGGCCGCTTCGCCTAGCCACCGGACAGTTCTTGCAGTTCCCGGTTGCTTGCAACTTCGGAACGGCCGAACCAGTTGCGTTCGGTCCAACCGGACCTGATGCGAATCAGTCCCTCACCATTGACCAATTCTTTGGCAACACGGGCTCGAGCATCTGTAACGACGATATCGCGCAAGGAGCTGCCGATTTTGCGGCCTTCCAGACGGCGTATCAGCAGAGCTCAAGCGCTACAGGTCCGAATCCGTCCTTTCTGCCGTCGCTGCTCAGCAGTGGCACGGCAATTCCGTCCGGCCTTTTCGCGCCCGATTATCGGACCCCGCGCTCTTATCAGTTCAATATCGGCGTACAGCGCCAACTGATGAAGGGGATGGTCCTGACGGTAGATTACCTCCGCAACATCGGCGAACGCTATACGCTCGGCATTGACGAGAACCACTCCGGTGATGTTCGCTTCTTCGATGCTAATGCGGCTCTAGCTGCCGTTAACACCACCAACGCGGGCTTCGGCTGCCCTGCGGGACCGGGTGGAGTTAACTGCGCTATTGCCGCGGGTGCCACCATCTCAAGTTACGCTGACAATGGACTTGATTCTCCAGGCGATCTGGGCGTGCAGCAGTGCAACAATGCGCTTGGATTCAGCTGTGCGTTCCCGGGCATTAATCCCGCGGCGGGCAACTTCCCTATGCTCGAGCCGATCGGGCGCTCGGTTTACGACGGACTCCAGATGAAACTAAAGACCCAGATCAGTAACCCGCTCCCGGGTCTTCACAGCGTCAACTTCCAGACCGCGTATGCACTCTCACGCTTCACGAGCTGCGGCAGTGACAGCCCCACTGGGCCTGGCTCCGGTGACCAGGATTTCGTGCTCACGGCCATCAGCAACGACAATCCGTGCGGTTTTAGCGGACCCGAAGCGCTGGATCGCACCAACCAGCTCTCCTTCGGAGGCTACTTTGATATCGTGGGCGGTCTCCAGTTGGGTACGATCGCCCACTTTGATTCGCCATTGCCGAATTCCCTGGTCGTCCCGAGCGGCAGTGCCGGCGCCATCTTCCAGACAGACTTCACCGGCGACGGCACGCCGACCGGCCAGGTTGTTCCCGGAACGCACATCGGTGAATTCGATCGCGGCATCTCGGCATCCCAGCTCAACGGCGTGATCAACAACTACAACCGAACAGTTGCGAATCTGCCGACACCTGCCGGATTGACGCTGATTCAGAACGGATTGTTTACGCAACAACAGCTCCAAGCCTTGGGCGGCGTGGCCCCGACTCTTCCGCTTGCCCCAATCGACCAGGCGAATATGTCGTGGCTGCGCACTTTCGACGTGAGTCTCGCGTATGACCATAAATTGCACCTCGTCGGCGACCACTCACTCGATATCAAGCCGAGCATGTCGGTTTACAACTTGTTCAACTTCGTCAACTTCGATCCCACCGTTTCGCCGATGAGCGGTCTGCTTACCGGTGGGCCATGCTCGATCAACGGCACGGTGCGCCAGCCGGATAATTGCCCGTCGGATCGCGTTGGGCTTGGCACCGGCGTGTACGCACTCGGGGCTCCGCGCACGCTCGAATTCGGGCTGCGTCTCTTGTTCTAGCTGCAGCGATCACGTTTCTTCGGGCCGCTGGTTCTTCAATGAGACCAGCGGCTTTTTTTCGCCGCTTCGCGTCCGAATTTATCAACGGCCCAAAAAAAGTGAGGGCACAATAGCGGTTAAGCCATTGCGCCCTCTAAATCGAAACCGCAAGTTTACAGGCGTTGCGGGTCAATCAGGCGACCCAAATTGCCTTACGGCAAACTGCGTCTTCCTAAACTGAGTCGTACAACCTGCGAGCTTCTCAATTCGGTCCACGTTGGCGAAAGCCGTGAAGCTCCCGTGAACTCTGGGCCAAACCTGCAAGCCTCTGAGCTTTCCAGCGCAGCCAGCCCCACTCGGCCTTTCGGCGCTAGCGGTTTTCTGAACTGGGCCGTCCTTCTCTGAGCTTCCTGTTCAGCGCAACTTTCGCAATCGCTGTTATACGTTTGCGCGTTCTCCGTTGAAGCAGGAAATCTTTATACTTCCCGGCTCAGTTCGGAATCGCGAAACCGTCAGGTCATCGCGAACTCTGAACCGAACCGTTAAGTCTTCAAATCTTCCGGCTCAATCTGGCGCGCAAAATAATCCCTTCGCGTTGCGGCGTCAATAGAATTCGCAAAAAACATCTGTGCAAAATTGTGGATGGCTGTGGAAAAAATTGGCGCGGGAAACTGCACTACAACGCAGCAATTGCGGAAATCTCTGTTCAGAATTCGTTGGCGGAGCCCTCGAGAAACGCGCGGAGCTTGCGCGAACGCGAAGGATGGCGCAACTTGCGCAGGGCCTTGGCTTCGATCTGGCGGATGCGCTCGCGGGTGACGGCGAAGGACTGGCCAACTTCTTCCAGGGTGTGCTCGCTGCCGTCGTCGAGACCAAAACGCATCTTGATGACTTTTTCTTCGCGCGGCGTCAGCGTTTTCAAAACGGAAGAGGTTTGTTCCTTCAAGCTGAGGTTGATGACGGCGTCGGAAGGAGAGACGACGGCCTTGTCTTCGATGAAATCGCCCAGATGCGAATCTTCTTCTTCGCCGATGGGAGTTTCGAGAGAAATCGGCTCCTGGGCGATTTTCAAA
>JASHRN010000110.1 GCA_030037335.1 Candidatus Acidiferrales bacterium
GCTTATGGGCACGATTTGGAAAATTGCGATTCTGGGCCTCGTCATCAAGTGGCTCTACTACGCGCTGCTCGAAAGCTCAGCTTGGCAAGCTACCATTGGAAAATTGACGCTCGGACTCAAGGTGACGGACATGGCAGGAAATCGAGTCTCGTTCGGCCGTGCCACCGGCAGATTCTTCGGGAAAATCATCTCGGCCTTCATTCTGATGATCGGCTACATCATGGCGGGCATCACGGCGCAGAAGCAGGCCCTGCATGACATGATGGCGGGCTGCCTCGTAATGCGGAAGCTTTAGCAGGAAGCTGCAAAACACCATTTGACTGTCATTCCGAGGAGCCTGCCTGCCACAGGCAGGCGAAGCGACGAGGAATCTGCATTTTTCTTAGGAATACTGAACTGCAGATTTCTTGCTACGCTCGAAATGACAATTAAGGAGTTTTGCAGCAATCCCATTCGCGGCAGAAACCGAAATTCTTGCGGAACTTACACTCCCCAGCCGTATTTTTCCGTTTCCATCGCTGATTCCGCCAGGGTCGAGCGTATGCTCGCAGCCATTTCCGAGCAACTGACAGCGCGCAAATCGCGTGACGCGATGTCCGGCGTGCGAATGCCGGATGCCAACGTGTGCTCGACCGATTTTTCTACCACCGCTGCTTCGCGATGCAAGCCGCAGGACTCGCGCAGCAGCATCGCCGCGCAAAGAATCGCGCCAATCGGATTCGCGGAATTTTTTCCGGCAAGCTGCGGAGCCGAACCGTGAATCGGCTCGTAAAGCGCGGTTCCGTTTCCGAGGCTCATCGAAGGAATCAGTCCGATTGAGCCAACCAGTCCCGCTGCTTCGTCGCTGAGAATGTCGCCGAACATATTGGAGGTGAGGATCACGTCGAATTGCGCGGGCCGAATGACCAGCTGCAACGCGGCGTTGTCAACGTAAAGCGAATCGAGCTTCACTTCAGGAAAGCCTTTCGCGAGGCGCTCCACCGTTCGCCGCCACAAACCGGAGCTGGCGAGAACATTGGCTTTATCGATGCTCGCGAGGCGTTTGCGGCGCGCGGCAGCGCGTCGGAATGCATACAGTGCAACGCGCTCGATCTCCTTGACCGAATAAACCTCGGTGTCAGATGCGGACTCATTTGCCTCTGAGCCGCTAATCTGACGCGATCCGAAATAAATTCCTCCAGCCAGCTCGCGGACAATTTCGAGATCGATCGTTTCCTGCTCGCCGAGTCGAAGAGGAGAAATGGTGCGCAGCGAATCAAAAAGCTTCACCGGACGCACGTTGATATACAGCCCAAGGGCTTTGCGAAGGCCGAGCAGGCCGGCTTCCGGTCGGCGATCCAATGGCAGCGAATCCCATTTGCTTCCGCCGACCGCGCCAAGCAGCACGGCATCGGCTTTGCGGCAGCCCTCAAGCGTTTCCGCAGGGAGCGGTTCGCCGCACAAATCTGTGGCGATGCCGCCGAATGGGAGTTCGACGAATTCGAAGCGATGGCCAAAGGCAGTCGCGCACTCCTCCAAAACTGAAATCGCCACGTGCGTGACCTCCGGCCCAATTCCGTCTCCCGCGAGAACTGCGATCGTTTTCTTCACTTGATTCACTGAGCTTCTCCACAAACAACTGTCGCGTTCGCCGGAACTGCTACGGAACGATTCTGCCGCCGCGCCTGATGGATCAACGTGAGCAGGTCGCGATCGGTTATTTCCCTCCCTGAATCAGCCAAATCCATCGCCGCGCGATAACAATCGCGAAGCTCCTGCTCGCTCAGAGTATAGCCAAGCTCGATAAAACGCGTGCGCAGCGCGTTCCGTCCGGAATGCTTGCCGACCACCAGACGCCGCGTCGGAACGCCGACGGCTTCCGGACGAATAATCTCATACGTGAGCGGATTCTTCAGAATGCCATCCTGATGAATGCCCGCTTCGTGGGCGAAAGCATTCGCGCCGACCACGGCCTTGTTCGGTGGCACAGACACGCCCGTGATTTCGCAAAGAGTACGGCTCGCGGAATAGATTTCCTCCAGGTGAATATTGGTCCGCACATCAAAGAAATTTTGGCGAACGGCAAGAGCCACAGCGATCTCTTCGAGAGAGGCATTTCCCGCGCGCTCGCCGATTCCGTTTATCGTGCATTCGAGCTGGCGCGCACCAGCGCGCACCGCGGCGAGTGAATTCGCGACGGCCAAGCCAAGATCGTTGTGGCAATGCGCGCTCAAGATGATATTTTCCACGCGCCCCAGATGATTTCGCACGCGGTGGAACATCGCTCCGTATTCTTCCGGTGTGCTGAAGCCAACTGTGTCTGGCAAATTCAGAATCGTAGCGCCAGCCTCGGCAGCGGTTTCCATCGCTTCCAGCAGGAAGCGGATGTCGCTGCGGCTGGCATCTTCGGCGGAAAATTCCACTTCCGGGCAGCGTTCCTTTCCGTAGCGGACCCAGCACGAAATCGCTTCGAGAGCTTCACGGCGCGTCATGCGAAGCTTCGCTTGCAGATGCAGATCGGACGTAGCCAGAAAAACGTGGAGCCGGGGCTGGGCTGCGGGCTTGAGAGCAGCGAGCGCCGCTTCTACATCTTCGCGGCGCGCACGGGCAAGAGCGGCGACGCGTGCTGTGCGAACAGCCGCGGCGACGGCGCGAACGGCGTCGAGCTCCCCGGCGGAGGCAACAGGGAAGCCCGCCTCAATGACGTCAACGCCAAGCGCCTCGAGCCTGCGCGCCAGAGCGACTTTCTCATCGCAGTTCATGGAAAAACCCGGAGACTGCTCGCCGTCGCGCAGGGTCGTGTCGAAAATATGAACGGTGTCCATGGTCTCCCCCATTCGTCAGTAGAACGCCGCCAAAGACCATTCGTCCAATTTATAATTCTTCCAGATGCTATAACCGTGACTTATACTCGTAAGGCTTTGCGGGAGCGCGAACATGGACTTGAGTTCCTTGCAGGTGTTTCTCACGGTTGCGCGCGAACGCAGTTTTTCGCGCGCGGCGGAGCGGCTCTATCGCACGCAGCCGGCCGTAAGCATTGCTGTGCGCAAGCTCGAGGAATGGGTAGGCCAACCGTTGCTCGTGCGCGGGACGGGCGCGGGCAAGCTGACCGAAGCAGGCGCGCTGCTTGTGGAGTATGCCGAGCGCATGCTCAATCTGCGCGCTGAGGCACGAAGGAGCCTGGAAGATTTAGCGGGTCTGCGGCGCGGGCGGCTCGCGCTCGGGGTGAACGAGAGTTCAATTCACGCGCTGCTTCCCGCGCTGGCGCGTTTTCGCATGAAGTACCAGAAAATCGAGATTGCCATCCATCGCGTGTATTCCCGGGACATTCCCAGAGAAATCATGAATTACCGTCTCGATTTGGGCGTGGCTTCCTATCGCCCGCCTGATGAGGCGCTCGCCTCCGTCGAGTTTCTTCGCGATGACCTCGCCTTTGTCGTTCATCCGCGGCACAGGCTGGCGCGGCATCGCAGCGTTTCCATTCGCGAATTGGGCCACGAAGACTTTGTGGCGCATATTGTTGCCTCTCCCTACCGTCAACAAGTTATTCAGTTGTTTGCCAAGCATCGCGTCCCGCTGCGCATCAGCGTGGAATTGCCGACGATCGAGAGCATCAAACGTTTCGTAAGAATGGGCATGGGAGTTGCCATTGTCCCGCGCATGTGCGTGCAAATGGAAGTGGAGAGCCGCGAACTGGCCGAAGTGCGCGTTCGCGAAATGCGTTTAAGACGCGATTTGTTCCTGATTTTTCGGCGCGACCAGCCGCTCTCGCAAGGCGCACAGGCATTCATAAAGCTGTTGCATCCCAAAGAGCCGCTACGCCCTGCAGAAAGCGCCGCTCGGACAGATTAGCGGGCCGCACACAGCCGGATTCAGGAAGCGATTTCGTCCAGGGCTTTTCCGAGGCGCCTCAAACCCTCTTCCAGCATCTCTGTCTTTCCGCCAATGCCAATGCGAAAGTGGTTCGGCATCTCAAAAAATCGCCCGGGGACGACGGCCGTCTCGTATTTTTCGCGCAGGAGCTGGCAGAGCGCGTCCACGTGCCCCGAGGCCAACTGCGGGAAAGCGGTAGTCCCCTGCGCAGCAGGCATGGCGAAAAGATCGCGCCGCGAAGCGAGAAATTGCTGAAGAATCGGGCGGTTCGTTTCCAGCCGCGTTCGCGCGTACTCCTCGATCTGCTGTAAGTTATCGAGAGCAATCACGCTGAGGAGCTCTGCAACGTGCGCGGGAATCACTCCGAAAAGGTCATTGATGCGCCACATTCTTTCCGCGAGCGGCTTCGGCGCAATGATCCAGCCACAGCGAAGACCGGACAGTCCGAAGGCTTTTGTGAGGCTGCTGGTAACGATGAAATTGCTTCCCAAATGGAATGCTGAGCGAGCCTGAGAATCAAAACAGGCCTCCAGATAAACTTCATCCACGAGCACATGCGCGTTGCGGCTTTGCGCGATTTCGCCAATCAGGTGCAAACGGGAATCGAGCGTACGCGCGCCGCTCGGATTGTGGAGATTTGTCACGACGACCAGGCGCGTTCGCGCCGTGAGATGGCGCTCGATTTCGCGAGGATCCAGCGCAAATCCATCTTCGAGGCGCCGCGGAAAACGGCGAACGGTTGCTCCCAGATATTCGGCCACCCTCAGAAGAGGATCGTACGCCGGCTGCTCAATCAGAACTTCGTCGCCGGGCTCAACCAGCGCCGCCATCGCAAGATGATTTGCCATCGATGTGCCATTTGCGGCGACAATGCAATCCGGAGAAACGTCGTTCTTGCGCGCCAGTCGCTCCTGCAGCGGAGGATAGCCGTAGCTGCCACCGATGGAAATTTCCAGATCCTCGATTTTCACCGGCAAATTCGCGAGCGGAAAGCCATCCAGCCCGCTTGTGGCCAGATTGAACTTCGCCGAAGAGCGGAGCTTGGCCCATTCGAGATACTCCGAGCGGATTTCAGGACGCGCGGTTGTCACGCGATGCGGCTCCTTTTCAATTTGCGGCTCCATAAAAAATACACCGGCACGCCGGCAAACAGAATCCCAAATCCGACCGCCGTGTTTCGCGGGTAGGTGAAAATCGTGTTGATCACCACCAGCCAGCAGGCTGCGACGAAGAGAATAGTGGTGACAGGATGTCCTGGCATTCGCGCCAAACCGCTGGTTTGCGAAGCACTGCCGGCAGACTGAGATTTTGCTGCGCGCCGAAAAGCGAAGATGCAGGTGGCCGTAAGGCCGAAGAACAAAAAATCCATGGAAACGACGTAGCTCAGAATCTGGTCGTAACGTCCCGAAAGGGCGATGATGATCGCAGCTACCCCCTGCAGTGCAATGGCAATCACCGGAACGCGACGGCGTGGGTCCAGCCAGCCAACGAGCCGGAAGAAAAGGCCGTCTTCGGCCATAGCGTAATAGACGCGCGGCGCAGTGAGGATCGACTGGCTCAAAAACCCGAGAGCGGAGATCGTGATGCCAACGGCGATGAGCGCGGCGCCCTTTGATCCAAGCGCAACGCGCATCACGGCGGAAGCAGGGGTCATCGTTCCGGCGAGTCCCGCTGGCCCGAGGACGTAAACGCACACGAAATTCACCGAAAGATAAAGCAGAACGACTCCGATCACTCCAATCACCAGCGCGCGCGGCAGATTTTTTCGCGGCTCGCGCACTTCTTCGGCTACAAAGTTCGCGGTTTGCCAGCCGCCATAGGAAAAGAGAACGGGCACGAGCGCCGCTCCCATGGCTGTGAGCAGAGAAAATGAAACAGGCCTCCTCACAAAGTGATCGCCGCCGCTCGCCGCTACATTTTCAGCCATACGGAAAAACTGAACATGCCGCGCAAGGAATTCAGCCCCGAAAAAAACCAGCGCCACAATTGCGGCAATCTTCAGCACCATAAGCGTGCTCTGCACGCTGCTACCCGCGCGAACGCCCAGGCAATTAATCGCTGTCAGAATCGCCAGCGTGAGAGTGGCAATCAGGCCGGCGCTCAAGGGAAGCGCGGTCAACTCCAGAAAATACTTTGCGAAAGTGACCGCGACGGCAGCCATTCCTCCAGTTTGAATCACCAACAGCAGCACCCAGCCATACAAAAATGCGACGGATGGATGGTAGGCTTCGCGCAAATAGGCGTACTGGCCGCCCACGCGCGGCATCGCCGCCGCAAGCTCAGCCCAGATGAAAGCTCCCCCGAGCGCAATGATGCCGCCGATCACCCATGCTCCGAGGATCAGCTCCGGCGTGTGCACTTCCTCAGCGACAACGTAGGGATTGATAAAAATTCCGGAGCCAATGATTCCGCCCATTACGATCATGGTGGCGTCAAACAAGCCTAGACGCGCCGCGAGGCCGGAGGAGGCGTAGCGAACATTCGTGATCGATATGCGGGAATCCTTCATCGCCGCGAGCCGCTCTGCAATGAATCTTGAGCTGAATTGCGCGCTGACTGTATCACTCGCAACCAATACGGGTCACGCGTTTCGCCCGTCCACAACCTGTACCTTTGGGACAAACAAGGGTTACTGGATAGATACGCACGCGCGGAAAGTTTCTTGGCGCCGTCAGAAGCAAGGCATCATCGGCTCTGGGGGGGGCATCCATGGCTTGGGATAAGCTATTCAACCGGGGAACCTCTGTCCAAGCGCAAGAAGCAGCAGCCGATGGCTCAGTCGCGTCCGCATCTCTCGCTGACCTGAATGCGCCGGAGGCCAAGCGCGACACTCGCCGGAGCAAGCGTGTCTATATCTCCATGCCAGTGCTCGTCAAATTCCAGCGTGGCGGTCAGCCATACGAAGAGCAAACAGTCACGGAGGCCGTGAACGCCCAGGGATGCTTGCTACGGCTGAACGTTTCGGTTGAACGCGGGCAAAAAATCACCATTATCAACGTCAAAAGCACTCAGGAAATCGAATGCCGCGTGGCATATGTGGGCCAATCAGAGGCTGGTAAAACGCAGGCGGGAATTGAATTTGCGCTCCCGGCGGAATATTTCTGGCACATCGCCTTTCCACCTGACGATTGGAATCCTGCTGACCGGAAGCGACCGATGGAGCGCCCTGCGGCTGAGAAACCGGTGAAGCGAGCATAAGCTTCCTGCTCGCCTCCGGCGGGCCTGCAAACCACGCCTAGAGCTGCCCGCGAGATGGACGGCGCTCCACTTTAAGCTCCGGGCCCGTTTGATTGTAAGGGTAAGTTAGGCCACCAGGACGCACTGCGCCACATCGTCCAGCACGATGCTCCCCGGTTGCATCGCCGTAACAGTTGCCATTTTGTTTGGCCTGCTCATCATGTCCACCGCATCGGAACCGCAGCACCCACAGCGCCCGTGACGGTCGAGGTCCGTTGGCACGCGACAATCAGCGCACCACCAATTTCGGCTTACCCAAGTCTGATCGATGGCTACGTTTGTGTATGACATGGCACTCATTTTGGGACAGGTGCGCCTGGAGTTGAATAGGAGGCAAGTCACTTTCTTTTTCGGTGAATTTCGGTACAGAAGTACTAAAACCGTAACCCGACGCCTCGCAAGGAAGAGCCGCCAAATTGTCCATAAGCTACTGATTTCATTGCCTTAATAGGTTTATACAGCAATTTATGTAGTTTGACTCGTGGGTGGAATTTTGCGGAAATCACCGCGGCGAAGTACTAAGGAGTTGCTCGGCGCAAATTGCGCCTTCAGGCGTTTCTTCGTGTTTGAAGTACACGAAAACGCCCCCGCCCGCCGAGCCCAATTCGCGAACACGCGAGGTGATTTGCGCCAGCTCCTTTGGGCTGTACTGCTCCTTACGCAGCCGCAAATAGCCGAATCCGGCGGTCTGGACGGCGGGCGTTTCGAGCTTTTCGCTCTCCGCCTGGCAAAGAGCCGCCTTTTTTGCGCGCAACGCGGCATACGCCTCTTCGCAGAACCACGATGTATCGCGAAATTCAAACGCCGGATGGATTCCCGGCGGCAGTTCTTCCAGAAAGCTCTTCAAGAGCGGCACATCGCATTTCAAATTAGGCGGTAACTGAAAAAGAACGGGGCCCAGCCTGTGCGCGTCCTCGAGCGGCCGCAACGAAGAGAAAAATCGCGTAAGCCAATCGCCGGTATCGCGCAGGCGCTTGATATGCGTGATCATCTGGTGCGCCTTCAGCGCGAACTTAAAATCCCCCGGCGTCGCTGCGATCCAGCCTTCCAGCAGCTTTTCCGTTGGAAAGCGCCGAAACGTATAGTTCACTTCTACGGAATTCAGCCGGGTGGCGTAATAACTCAGGAATTTCCCCGAAGCGAGTTTCGCTGGATAAAAAGCCGGCTTCCAGCTTGGATAAGACCATCCGGAAGTGCCAGCATAGATTTTGGCCATGCCGCAAGTGTAGCTGAAAACTGCAACTGAAAATCCCGCGTGTTTCCGTAGGCGCAGGCTTATCCGGGTTCCCAAACGCAGATTTTGCGCGCTGGGGGCGAAAGCCCCATCCTTGCGTCGGCGACCGTTAACCCTATTGTCATTCCGAGTGAGTCCCGCATGCCTCTTGCGGGGCGACGAGGAATCTGCATTTTGCCTTTACGCTTCCTCCAGCCTCAAGTCCTAGCCCTGAATGTAGCGCAGAGCTTCGCGTTTTCCGCGAAGTTCTGCGGCTTTTGCAATGAATTTTCTCGATTGTGATACAAGGAGTAAAATCCAAACTCACCCAATATGAATTATGCCAAGCCCAGCGCGGCGCTCGGCGAATTTCGCGTATAATAGGCAGGCGAGGAAATCGATGCCCATCTACGAATACGTTTGCGACGCATGCAAAACCCGCTACGAACGCATCGTCACCGCGAAAAATGGCCAGCCGGAATGCCCGAGATGCGGCAGCCTTAAATCGACGGTTCAATTTTCGACCTTCGCTGCGCATACAGGCAGCGGCGCATCTGCTTCGGCCGACTCCAGTGAATCGACCGGCGCGGGCGCCTGCGGCTGCACTCCACACTCCTGCGGCTGCAATTGAATTCCACCTGCTTCGAGTTCGCTCCTCATACCTGACCTCTCCGACTTCCCACGCCGTATTGCTGCAATACGTTCGCCCGAGCAGGGAGAAAACTTAATGTTGTTACAACGACGAAGCGAGTCGGCGACGAAGGCTTGACAAAATGTTCTATATATGTAGACTATTGTCATGCCTAAACACGTACGAATGTCGCGCCAAACGGTGATGATTTTCCGCGCTTTGCTCGCCGAGCCGCGCGAATGGCGCTACGGCTACGACCTGAGCCGCGAAACAACTCTTAAATCAGGCACCCTTTATCCAATCCTCATGCGTTTGAACAAGCGCGGATGGCTGGAAACGAAATGGGCCGCACCCGACGCGCCCGGCAGGCCTCCACGTCACATGTACCGGCTGACTTCGGACGGATTGCGCGGCGCAAGGGCATTCGCTGGCCTGAAGGCATCACGAGCAGTTCGCCGGGCTGCGTATAGCGAAGGCCGAACATGAAGTGGACACCGCTGTGCAGAAGGACGGCACGCGCGCTCGTTGCCGCCGCTGTCTGGATCAGCCCTGCAAACATGCGCGAATGGGCCGCGGCCATGGCCGCGGAATCGGAATATGTCGAAAGCTCATTTGGCGCGCTTGCGTGGGCCGCAGGATGTTTTGGAATGGCACTCAAACAGCTTTGCATTTCGATTGTTTCGCCCGGTGCGCTTGCGTCCGAAACGGAGGGCAACATGGGCAAGTTCGCGAAAATATCAGCCGCAGTCCTAATTGTCGCGTCAGCTCTGTTTCTTTTCGCTCCCACCTTTCGCCAGGGCGTGAAACTGACCGCCTCAAGCTGGCACCCCTCCGATGCAGCCTGGTGGGCCAAAATGCGTGCCTTGGGCCTTAAAGCTGAAAAAACTCATGACGCAAAAACGCTCGCTTTTGTGGCGATGCAACTCAACAGCGATTGGGACGTGGATCCGAAAAAAGCTGTCGAGAGTCGTACGCACCGGGACAAATATGCGGACGACGCTGTACAGCAGGATCCGCAATTGACTTGGATCTACTATCCTCTGCTCAATCGTGATCACTGGCCTGACCAACTTGACCAATCGGATCCAAACGATGCCGTCTGGCTCGCACGACTGCAAAAATGGGATCCCAACAACGCGGTTGTGTACTTGGCCGAAGCATCGTATTACCGTCCCGAGCACGCGCTCGGATGGAACTAAGAACAGGATCGAGCGCTGCTTGCCGGCAGTCCACGTTGGCTTCAGAGCATGGCCAAAGCCTTTGACGCGACAAATTACGATTCCTACCTTTCACGGAAGATGAACCTGGACCGTAGAGTTTTGCTCCATGATGGTCTCGATGATCCGAGCCGGCTGCTCTTTGGACCGCTTGATTATCAGGCTGCCGATTTCACGAGCCTCGGTTTGTATAGCAAATATTTCTCGGTGAGAGCTGCCGCTGATGCCGAGAAAAAAGGTGATCTGCGACAAGCGGAAGAAGATTATAGAAAAGCGGCACGGCTCGGCGAGCTGATTGAGCTCCATGGCTACTCGGATATCGAGACCCTGCTGGGCATAAGCCTGCAAAAAACCCCCAACCAGCACATGCAAGCCATACTCGAGAAGAGCGGCGATACCGCCGCCGCGAATCTTCTGGCCTTCCAAACGGAGTTGGAGCAAGACATTGCGCACCGCATTAGCAGCCAGATCACCCCAGCCAAACTTGAATCGCGCTATCAAACCACCGACGCCTGGCTGTTGCAGTTGTCGTTCCTTGGCATGGCCATTTCGCTGGCGCTCCTCATCTTTTGCGGAGTTTACCTTGCGATACGGCGCATGATGGGAACCTCTGGCTCGCACCGCGCTGGTGCGGCCGTGGCGCCGGTGAGTTTGGGAGGAACCATTCTTCTGTTCGCCTCCACGATCACGATGTACTTTGCTTATTCCTCTTATGCAATTGCTTTGCGAGAGTATCTGAGTGCGGCGAATCCGCGTGACGCGTATTCACTTCTATTCCGATTCAATGCCCTGGAGAGCCTGCCCGCAAACTGGTTCGATTTTTTCCGGGGCGTCAATTTCTGGTATGCCGTTATCGCTTTGGGAGGGGCAATCCTCGCTTGGATTCTGTGTCGTCATTTGAGGCGGACATTCCGTCATTCAGCGCCGATGCAGCCCGCAGAGTAATCGTCAAACAGCGCTGTGAAACGAAAAGCCGCCACTCGCGTAACGTGGCGGCTCCTCACTGCCGTATCCATCCTCAGAATTTCAGAAGTTAACCCCGAAGCCCAGCGAAACCTGCGGGAAAAACTTGAACGGCGACAGATCGTGATTGATCTTATGCTCTTGCGCTTGAATGCTGGACTGAATGCCTGGATCAGTTGCTGCATTCG
>JASHRN010000111.1 GCA_030037335.1 Candidatus Acidiferrales bacterium
GGCGGCACCGTCGGAATCTCTCCGCCGCCGACGAACATGTGCCCAACATTCAAATCGCTGAGCATCTGGTTGAACAGGTAATTCTCGTCTTCTCTGCTCGCAAGGCCCGGCAAATACTTTGCGTACTCCGCTTCGGTCTTCGGCAGATCCAGTCCGTGATAATGCGGATCGTAGAAAAAGTCGCGCTCGATGCGCCAGATCTCGTGGTACATCTGCTTCCATTCCGCGTGCGGGTCCACCCAGACTTTCATGTCCGCCATTTTCAGCGCGCCTTCGCCGGGTTTCGCCGGCGCTGCTGTGGGCACGATTGCCCAGTTTGGTCCTTGCTGATAAAGCGCTTTTTCGCCATCGAATGAAAGGTCGAAGTTTTCTACGCCGGCGATAAACGGCGTCACTTTTCTTGACTTCAAGTCGAATTTGGTGACCGTGCCGCCAGTTCCCGCAAAGAGTCCCTGGCCTGCTCCGGGAGGAGCTGCCACCAAGAAGAGTTCTCCGCTCTTGCCCGCGAAAAGTCCGATGTAATCCGCTTGCGGTATAGGCAACGATAGAATGCGCTGGCTGATGTCTCCGAAATCTATGGTGACTTTCGGCGTCTCCTCTTTTTTCGCGCCTTCATCCTTCTTGCCCTGCCCGCCCATCTGCGCGGGCTTTTCCGCCGGAGCAACTTTCTCCTCATCACTCTCCGGCGCCAGCGGCGACTTCTCCGTCTTCGCCAGCACCAGGACGTAAACACCGCGCGTCACCTCGTGCCCCTCGCTGGACATGTCCAGCCACGCCGTTGTCGGTCCCGCATTGGTGCTCGCGGTGAAATACAAATACTTCCCGTTCTTGTCCCACACCGCATAGCGCGCATCGCTCATTCCATCGGTAACTTGCGTACTCTGGCCCGTCTCCAGCGAATACACAAATACGGCGTGCATGTGATTGCCGATCAGCTTGGTGTACACAATCCACTCGCTGTCCGGCGACCACGATGGATCCATGGTCAGCTCCGGCGTTTCGAAAACGTCGGCGTCGATTTTTACCGGCGTGCCCTTATCGAGGTCCACGTACCAGACGTTCAGCCGCTTATCCGTGTACGCAATTTTCTTGCTATCCGGAGACCACACTGGGCTGTAGAAAAACGATGGCGGTTCGCCCAGGCTGATCTTTTTCGCGTCGCCCATGCCGTCCTGATTCTTGATGTACAGGGCATACTCTCCTGATTCATCCGAAAAATATGCGATCGATTCCCCGTTGGGCGACCATGCCGGGAAGCGGTTCGCTACACCGTGTGAACTGGTGATATTTCGAACGTCGCCATGCTCCGCTGGTACCGTCAAAATCTGACCGTGCGCTTCAAAAACCGCACGCGCTCCCGTCGGCGAAATGTCCGCCGACAAAATATCTCCCGCCACGCTGTCAAAATGAGGCATCACCTCCGGAAAATCGCCGGCGACGTGGATGGTCACTGCGTGGTCATGGTGCGAGGCCGGGTCGTAAATGTGGATTGACCCGAACTGCGAATAAATGATTCCATCCGGTCCCGCCGAAGCCTCCTTGATGGGCAGACCGTCATTCGGCACAACTTCCGTTTCCTTCTTCGTTGTGGTGTCGTACTCGTAGAGCGTGAATGGGCCTTTCTCATCCGACAAAAAGTAAATTTTGTTTCCCGCCCACATCGGATTGAATTCGTTCCAGTCGCCGCGCGGAACCTCCTCGTAGCTGGAATCAGAGAGCTTCGCGACCCAAATCTTCGACTCCGTTCCGCCGCGATAATGCGACCATGTGCCCCACGGAAACGCCACTGGACGATACGCGATCTCGCTCCCATCTGCTGAATAGGAGCCTTCATAAGCGAGCGGGAACGGCAGTTTTTCCGGTAATCCCCCATCCACTGAAACTGTGTACAGGCCGCCTACGCCGCTCGCGAAACTATCGCGCGTGGAGGCAAAGAGCACGCTCTTGCCGTCTGGTGTCCAGCCCACCACCGTGTCCGGGTCCGGATGATACGTCAGGCGCCGCGGCACTCCTCCATCCGCCGAGACCACATACACGTCTGGATTGCCGCCGTAATCGCCCGTGAAAGCCACCCATTTGCCGTCCGGCGAAAAATGCGGATCGGACTGGATTCCGACGCCGGTCGTGAGCCGCACGGCATCGCCTCCATTTCGCCCAACGCTCCACAGTTCGCCTCCATAAACGAAAACAATTTGAGTCCTGTTCATGGTCGGCTGCTGCAAGAGCAATGGAGCCGGCTCCGTCTGCGCATAACAGATTCCCGCCAGCAGTAATGCCATTGCGGCAAAGATAGCTTTCTTCATGCGAATCTCCCCTCTAAGGAACGTACAGGTGCAATACGCAAAACTGACCGCGAAAGTTTCGGCGCTTCGACCGGAATCCCACCATCGAAGCCGCGCTCAAAATGAAACAAATGAACCGGGAGTATACCGCCCACGCCAATCTGTGTCCACGATTTGCGCTATCAGTACGGTGGAAAATCCGCCTGTGCCCCGGCCACAAGATGCCCGGTAAGCTCGATTATCGCCGGAGACGTTACATCCACGCCGATACGGTGGCGAAAGAGAGCAGCCATTCGAAAATAGTTGGTGTATCGTCGAAATTACGATTTCCTAAGGCGGAGACGTGACTAGACGACAGATCGTATTGGTTGCAATATTAGTCGCCCAGTTTCTTGGGTCGCGCTCTCTGGCCGCGCAGGACAACAAAAACCGGCCACTCTTCACTCATACTCCAATGATGTGTTATGCCGGACCATACGTTGCGATGGTTCCACTTGCCGCGCCTCAGCCTTTAGTTATCGTACCTATCGGCTCTGGCGGTATCGCTCCAGCGCAAACGATTCCTACGACCGGCAATGGCGTGATAGGGATGAAATGTGCTACCTGGGGCATTGAGTTGCTCGTTAGGGAGAACGGATCAAATCACCTTTCGAAGCTCCCATTCGAGATTGAGGATGGCAGCGTAATGCCAGAACCGCGAGAAATCATCAGTTGGATCATACCGAAGTCGAACAGCAGCCCCATCCCGCAGGAGATAACCCGGCTGGTGGATGAGTATTACCAATTCGGTCCTCGCGGTGTTGGTGATTGGTTTGTTGGTTTACCTCGCACTGGAACACCCCAGCACGAATATGTCATCCACTTCGTAAGCACGGAAAAGCGCCTTCCTGACGAGCTAAAGATGACGCTCCGAGCAGATTTACTGGAGGAGATCCCCGAAGGCCGCGTCACAAGAGCTGTGGCACTCGTTCGATCAACAAGAGTCGAAGGCGCCGAATAACAGTTCCTGCTCGTGATCGCGATTATTCGCGCTTCTTCCAGCAAGAGCGTCCGAGGGCGGCGCAGAAGCAGCGACACCCTTGCGAGAATTCGGCAGTTTCTAAACCAGCGCCCGCCTTTTACTTTCCTCCCGGATTTGCGGGCGGCTGTCCTTGGCTCGCTGGAGGAGTAATTCCGTTCATCCGCAAATATTCTTCCATTTGTCCATAGTGATCAAACGCATGCGTGCAGGCGAAGCTCGCCAGCGCTAACCGCGTGTTCAGGAACGGCACCGGCGGTTTGCTCACAATAGCTGTGGCATTCCTCGGCGTAATTGTGGCGATCGCGCGATGACCGAGCGCATAGGAATCTTTGAGATACTTAAGAATTTGCTCCTTGGTCTGAATGGAATCAGGACCGTTGTTCTGCTTGTTGCTGGCAATGCTCGCCGGAGTCGGTTGGCCGAGAATCGCGTCGAAGAAGTAATAATTCGCCGTTGCGACGTGCTTGACCTCCTGCGCGAAAGTTCGCACTCCACTATAGTTCCCGTCGGAGGCGGGAGGCGCGAAAGAATATTTCTCAGCGGGCATGGCCTCCGCGGCGGCGACTACCTGGCTTTCCACAAGGCCCAGTTGCCCTTGCAGCACTGATGAAATCGTCGGTGGCCCGGCGGCCTTCTTCATCGGCGTCGTCTGTTGCGCCTGAGCGCTCATCGCAACAGCGAACAAACCCACTGCCACCACTAGCAGTCGCGCTACTCTTTTCATTTTCTGCTCCTCAGTTTTTTCGTTCCATCCCAGCGGCCCAGGTTTCCTATCCCACCATTTCAAATTCCGTCGTCACTGGCGTCCCGCGCGCCACCGATTGCGTCACCGGTGACCCATCCACTGCCAGTTTCCAAATCTCCCGCAACGTCTTCTCGTCTGCGTCCGCGCGCACGAATGCCTTTGCCTTGATTCCCCGGTATCCTGGATTGCCCGCATCATCGAGTCCCGCCCACTTCAAGATGTTGTCGAAATTTCCTTCGAGCGCGATTTCCAGGTCATGAATTTTCACTCCGCGCTTCGTTGCGTTCAGCACGAAGCCAACCGTCATGCACGCGCCAATCGCCGACAACAGTTGCTCGTGTGCACTCGCCGCCAGATCCGTCGCGTCCAAGCCCCCGGGTTCGTCCATCTCCGACGCATGCGTCCGCATGTACGCCTTCGCGCGGAAGCCGTCCTGCCAAACAACCCGCGATTTCCACGGTCCGCTGATGCTTTTCAGCACCTCAGGCTGCTTCATCGAGCATAAAATCTCATTCAGCTTCTCGGGCCGCAATCCGTTCAATCTTCCCTCTGACATTTTCGCCTCCGCCATTTTTTCTCCTCCTCAATCGCTCATTTGGCCCTTGAATTCTTGCTCGTCACTCGACACTCGTCACTGCCTTCAATTCGCCGCTGCTTTCCCCTGGAATTCCGCCCTTAATTGCTTGGCGGCCTCGGAAATCGCCGCCATCTTTCGCGTCGCAACGTCCGCAGTATTCACGTTCCGTTCCGCGAACGTCCCGAATCCGCAATCCGGATTGAGGAAAATTTTCTCCGGGTCGTAGAACTTCGCCAGCTCCTTTACCCGCGCCACAATTTGCGCCGGCGTTTCAATTTCATCCGTGCGCGGATTCACCACTCCCAGCCCGATCTCCTTCTCGTTTTTGTATTCCTTGAACACTTCCAGCTCGCCCGCCCTCGGTGTCGCAAACTCTAGCACGAGCTGATGAATGTTCATCCGCATCAAATACGGCAGCATCGGC
Source organism: Candidatus Acidiferrales bacterium (assembly GCA_030037335.1). Taxonomy (GTDB): domain Bacteria; phylum Acidobacteriota; class Terriglobia; order Acidiferrales; family UBA7541; genus DAHUXN01. The sequence continues at coordinate 5,050 of JASHRN010000111.1, forward strand.
CCGTAGTTTCCCTTGAGCAGCACTTCTTCTTTTCTGCTCCAATTTCCCCGGCAAACATGGACGCCGAACCGCACTCCGTCAAATCCCTGCGTGGTTTCATTCATAAGCCGCACCGCCAATTCCAGCTCGTCGCTGGGGTCGCGTCGGTTCGGCAACGCCGCACACATGAACGTCTCCGTGCTCTCCGCTCCATAAACAATCTGGCTCAAGATCGGCTCGTCAAATTGAATGAACTCCACGCCCTTGGCCTTCAGCGCTTCCACTTCCTTGCGCAAAATCTTCACCACGTCCCGTGCCAGCTCTTCCGGAGCGCCGTAAACTTTATCCGACAGTCCTTCGAACCAGCTCGAACGCGTCAGCATATACGGCCCCGGCAGCGGCACCTTCAGCGGACGCTTGGTATGTTTCTTGGCGAACTCCACTTCATCCTGCGCTAATCCATTTTTCTCGCGCAGCCGCTCCACCACGATAGGGCTCTTGATCGCAAACGCCGGCACATCCAGCGCTCGCAGCACTTCTTCGTATCGCGCGCGGTCCTTCATGTAGTCCATCAGCTCCGAAACCTTCATCAGCCGCATTCCACCCAGCTTCTCGACCACGAACGAATAAAAATTGTCGCGCCGCTGCTCGCCGTCCGTCGGAATGTCCACGCCCGCCTTTTCCTGCGCTTCCAGGCATTCCACCACGGCGCGGTCCGCCGCCGCTTGGAATTCCTGCTCCGTCCCCTCGCCCGCCTGCCGTTTCCGTAGCGCCTGAATCAGCCATGCAGGCCGAGGCCAGCTTCCCACCACCGTCACCGGAAATAATTTCTTCTCAGACATGCGCGCGTTCTCCCTTTTCATTTTTTTCGAAATCCGTTTCCACCGGCAAGCCGCTGCCGCTCCATTCCGCATACGAACCGTCGTAGAGCGCCACGTTGTACCCGAGTTGCACCAGCGCCAAAAATCCCAGCGATGCCCGAACTCCCGTGCGGCAATACGCAATCGCATTCGTCCCGCGCGTCACGCCGCGCGAACGAAGCATTTCTTCCAGCCGATCTGGCGCGCTCAAAATTTTTCCGTCCGCGCCAATCAGGTCGCAGCTCAAATTCACCGCGCCCGGAATGTGCCCGGGCTGCGCATCAATCTCCGCTTTTCCCGAGAACTCATCCACCGTCCGCAAATCCACGAGCTTCGCCGAATTTTTCTGCACGTCGGTCGTCGTCGCGCGCAGCTCCGGCTTGATTTTGGCCGTGAACTCACGCGCCGTCGGCTGCACGGGCCGGTAAAACACTTCGTGTCCGTCCTTCACCCATTGCTCCCAAAACGTTTCCATCACGTGTATGTCCGTGCGGCCCAGATACGCGAGCATCCATGCCAGCAGCGCCGCATTTCGTCCGTCTGCATTGTCATAGATCACCGGCGCGCGTTGCGCGTCCAATCCCACTTGCCCCAGCCGCCGCGCCAGTCCCTCGGCGCTCAGCAAACGCTCTTGCGCGTCGCGCTGCTTCGCCACCGGGAAATTCACTGCGTTCTTCGGATGTCCGGACATATAACGAATCACCGAACGGGGATCGATCACCAGATACTCCGGCAACTCCAGCCGCTCGGCCACCCATTCGGAAGATACCAATCGAAACATGCTCATCTAACCTTCGATGTCCAACCCTTCACAGGGATTCACACTTCTCGTGGTTGTCCGCTCGCGGGGATCGAGCACAGGGTCCTAAACACTGCCCGGCATTCTAATCCAATGGCTCTCGGAAGTCACTGTGGATGCCTATCGATTCAGCGCTCGAACCGAAGTGTTTAGATTAGATTGATGACTGCTGTTGCCCGTGCTGCGCCAAACGGATTGTGCCGCCGTGGCCCATGCTCGATTTGCGAGTGGACTTTTCCGATTGAGGCATCGAAAAAACTGACGTGCCCTAGGGGACGATTTCCGAACTCTGGCGTAGTCGATTCAGTTCAACAGTCGAGCACCCATTCCACCACTGTGACGGTTACGTCGCTGGGCCCTCCAAAGCTTGTGATTGGGCCAGAACAGTATGCCAATATAAAGCTCAGGGCCGGTGGGCAATCACGGCGCACAACGCGAAGTCACTTCGGATCATGGAAGAAACCGTACATGTCAACCAAGGAACGGCGCGGACCGCAACGCGTGAAGAAATTCCAGTCCTCCTCCATCACTCCGACCCGGATGTCATTCTAGGCCTGCTGGACAACCCTTCTTTCGATGAGAGTCACTTGTGCCTCCTGCTCGGACACAAAGAACTCTCAAGCGCTTTGCTGGAGGAGATCGCGAGCCGCAGACAATGGATGTCCAGCTACCGCGTGCGCTTCGGCCTCGCTTGTCACCCGCATGTGCCGCTCGCTCTTGGCCTGCGTCTTGTACGCGAACTTTTCGTTGTCGACCTTGTGCAGTTAGCTTTGGTTCCTTCGGCGGCGGCGCCCGTGAAACACCTGGCGGAGGAGCTTATTCTGGTGCGGCTTCCGCAATTGCCATCCGCACAAAAGATGGTCCTTGCTCGGCGCGGCACAGGGCGAATTATGGGCGCGCTTCTGAGCGATGGGCAACCCGAGATTCTCTCCGTTGTTCTGGATAGCCCATTTCTGAACGAGGGCCACGTTCTCAGGGCTCTTGCCAAGATCGCCGTACCTGCCCGTGTTGTTGTTGCCATCGCCGAAAGCGGTCGGTGGTCGCAGCATTACAGCGTGCGACTAGCGCTCCTGCGCAACCCGCAGACGCCTATCGCACGCGCCATCTCTTTCTTGCCGAGTATTTCTACAACCGACTTGCGCCTATTGTGCGAATCCTCTTCTGTCCCTGTCGGTTTGCGGCCGCATATTCGGCGGGAACTCGCCAATCACATGCAGCGCGGCGCTAATCCTACGAAAAAAAATTCCAATCTCCGCGGTTGACCCGAGTTCGTCGGTCGAGTGCAGATCACAAAGTGGCGCGCCCGGAGGGACTCGAACCCCCGACCCTCTGCTTCGAAGGCAGATGCTCTATCCAGCTGAGCTACGGGCGCGTTCTTCAGCACGATTGTAAATCATCTCAACTGAGCTTCGCGAGTTTACGCCGAATCAGCAGCCTTGCGAAAGCAGATGTCGTTGTCCAATCGCCGTGACCGTACGGAGCGCCCATTTTGCAATTTCACCACGTTGACTCGCCCGACGAAGCACCCTAAGATGAGCGCCGCGCATGCCCCAGGCTCAACCGCTTATCGGCCAAATCATCTCCCATTACCGCGTCATAGAAAAAGTCGGCGGCGGCGGAATGGGCGTTGTTTACAAAGCCGAAGACACGCGCCTGCACCGCTTCGTAGCGTTGAAATTCCTGCCGGACGCGGTCGCTAAAGATCCTCAGGCCCTCGCACGTTTCGAGCGTGAAGCGCAAGCAGCCTCTGCGCTAAATAATCCTGGTATTTGCACGATCTATGACATCGGCAGCACGTCTGATCAGTCCTTCATTGCCATGGAGTATCTCGAGGGCGCAACGCTCAAGGAGCGCATCGCCGGCCGCACAATCGATAACGAAATGCTTCTCAGTTTGGCGACCGAGATCGCAGACGCGCTCGACGCCGCGCATTCCAAAGGCATCGTTCATCGCGACATCAAGCCCGCCAATGTTTTCGTCACCGACCGCGGCCACGCCAAAATTCTCGACTTCGGCTTGGCGAAACTCGAGCCAGCACTGAGCGCCAATGATGCGGAGCGCACGCGCTCTCTGGAAGAGCAAGTCCTCACCAGCCCGGGTTCAACCATCGGCACGGTCGCGTATATGTCGCCAGAACAAGCGCTCGGAGAAGGCCTCGACGCGCGCACTGACCTTTTTTCTTTCGGCGTCATTCTCTATGAAATGGCGACAGGAAAGTTGCCGTTTCAGGGCAACACTTCCGCGGCCATTTTCAATTCAATCCTCAACAAAGCTCCTACGCCGCCTTCACAACTCAATCCACAGCTGCCACTGGAACTGGAGCGCATCATCATTAAGGCCCTGGAAAAAGATCGCTCTCTCCGCTATCAAAGCGCCGCGGAGATGCGCTCTGACCTGCAACGGCTGCGGCGCGACAGCGACTCGCGAAAGATTTCCGCTATCGCCGCAGCGCCCCCAAAGGCATCGGGCGCACGATGGAAATGGATTACGGCAGCCGTAATCATTCTCGTCTTGGTTCTCGCCGCGGTCGGCTATTTTTTCTTTCGTCCCGCTACTCCCAAACTCACCAGCAAAGACACCGTCGTGCTCGCCGACTTCACCAATAGTACGGGCGATTCTGTATTCGATGGCACTCTCCGTCAGGGCCTTGCTGCGCAGCTCGAACAATCTCCTTTTATCAGCCTCATCTCCGATGACCGCATTGCACAAACCCTGACGCTGATGACGAAGCCGAAGAACGCGCCTCTTACGCCGGACGTCGCGCGCGATGTTTGTCAGCGCACCGGCAGCGCCGCAACGATTGAAGGCTCCATCTCCAATCTGGGCAATCAATACATTTTGGGTTTGCAGGCCGTGAATTGCCGAACCGGAGACATCCTTGCGGACGAGCAGGTGACGGCGAATGGGAAAGAGCAGGTCCTCAATGCGCTCGGCGACGCCGCTACAAAGTTGCGGGCCAAACTTGGAGAATCGCTGGCGTCGGTGCAGAAATACAACGCCCTACCGGAGGATGTGACTACTTCTTCTCTCGAGGCACTCCAGGCTTATAGCCTCGGCATGCAAAGCGTTGATGTTGCAAACGATTACACCGCAGCAATACCGTTCTTCCAAAGGGCTGTCACGCTCGATCCGAACTTCGCCATGGCATATTTGCGCTTATCTGAAAGCTATCAGCCGCTTGGCGAATGGGAGCTGTGTGAGGAAAGTATGCGAAAGGCTTATGCTCTGCGCGATCACGCGAGCGAACGCGAAAGACTCGCGATTTCGGCTTTCTATCAGGAAATTGTCACCGGAAATTACGAAGCCGCGCGTACTGCCTATGACCTTTACGCGCAGACCTATCCTCACGATGAGGACGCGCCAGTCAACCTGTGGGTTATTTACTTCGGTCTGGGCGATTTCTTGAAGAGTCTGACCTCTGGCCAGCAAGCGGTGAGCGTCAATCCGGCAAGTTCGAACAACTGGCTTTGTCCTGCGTATTCCTATCTATGGCTCAATCAGTTCAATCAGGCCAAAGCTACGGTAGAAGAGATGCACAAGAGGCATCTCGATTCTCCCTGGATTTCCCTCGTTCTTTACACTGTGGACTTTCTTGAAAACGATACAGAGGGAATGGCCGCGCAAGTGGCCGCCGCGACCGGAAAACCAGGTATTGACGATCAAATTCTGTTTCTGCAATCGGAAGCTGCAGCGTATCACGGGCAGTTCGCAAAGGCTGAACAGCTCGCACACAGCGCCGCCGAATCCGCGCGGCGGATCGGCGAAAAAGAAACCGCTGCGGAATATCTGGCGCGCGACGCCCTTCGCCAAGCCATCGTCAGTGATGACGCCGCAGCTAAGCAAGAGATACAAGCCGCGCTCGCGACTCCCAATGCGAGACAAACCGAGGAAATTGCCCCTATCGTGCTTGCACTCACTGGCGATTCCGCGCAAGCCGGCCGTTTAGCCGCTGACTTGGCCAAGCGCTACCCGGAGAATACTTTCGTGCAGTTCGATTATCTGCCGATGACCCATGCTGCTGTGGCCCTTCGGAAAGATGATGCTTCGGGTGCTGTTGCAGCGCTGGCGCCGAGCTTGCCGTATGAGCTGGGCATAACGAACAGCTCGCTTACGTTTGCACTTTATCCTGTCTATTTGCGTGGCGAAGCCTTTCTCGCAGCGAAAAACGGCGCCGCAGCCGCAACGGAATTTCAAAAAATCCTCGATCACTCCGGCGTGGTTGGACCCGAGGCGATTGGCTCACTCGCGCATCTTGGTCTTGCCCGTGCGTACGCGCTCGAAGCGCAAGCTTCTCAAGGTGTTGACGCCGAATCCGCTCGCGCGAAAGCCCAATCTGCTTATCAGGATTTTTTCGCTTTTTGGAAAGATGCTGACGCTGCAATTCTCGTGCTGAAACAGGCGAAGAGCGAATACGCGAAGCTTCAGTAAATTCGCGCCTCAGCTTTTGAGCGAGAAACAGATCCCATTGCCCGCGGCAGAAACCAGCGATATTTCGCTGCAATCTTTCACCAGCCAATCCGCACCTGCTTCTCGCAGTTCCTCTTCCGGCATCGTTGTATCGCACGCAATCACGCGACATCCGGCCGCCTTGCCGGCTCGCACTCCCGCAGGCGCGTCCTCAATCACGACGCATTCGGCCGCAGGGATTCCCAACATCTCAGCCGCGCGAAGATATGGCTCCGGCGCGGGCTTTCCATGTTTGATATCGTTGGACGTCACTAGAAATTTCGGCCACGGCAATCCGCCGGCGCGAATGCGCACTTCCGCGAGCGGCCGGGTGCAGGAAGTAACAATTACCCAAGATTCTGAAGGAAGCGCCTTCAACAAATCCACCGCGCCCGGCAACGGAACGACGCCATCTAAATCCGCTATTTCCCTTCGCTCAACCTCGCGATTTTCCGCCTCGTAATCCGAGCCCGGAAGATAATCGCGTATCGTCGTTATGCTCGGACGCCCGTGAGCGGCTCGCACCACCTCTTCCGGATCAAACCCATGCTCCAGCGCCCATTGATGCCAGACGCGAGCCACCGCCGGCGTGGAATCGAGCAGCACGCCATCCATATCGAACAGAACCCCTTTGCACAAAATTTCCGTTACAGCTCGCTTCAATGCGTCCCTCTCCAAAATGTCAGATCAGTTTTTCGCAGGTGGGATATTGGAATTTTGGCGCTATGGCTGTGGGCTCCGGAAATCCCTGAACCGTCCTGCGCCACATACGCGCGCGCCCCGCTCGACCGTTCGTGGAGAATCGTGCAGACGCGGTCGCTACTTCGCCGTGATTCTTACCAGCACCACTCCATGCATCGGCACATAGACGCTGAAATTTCCGCTGAATGTACCCAGGTCTTTGTGCAGCCACAAATCGCGCACTGACGCACTTCCGTTGATTCCGATGTCCGAGAAGTTTACGGTCATCTGTTCCGTTGTGCGCTGCCGGTTGAACAAGCCCACAACTTTGCTCCCGTCCGCCATCGGCTTCATCCAAATCTCGAATGGACCCTCCTGCCAAACGCGGTATCCTTGTTTCCCCAGCGGGTCCTGGTCGACCGCGATCACTTCAGGATTGGTAAGCAACTGCACCGTGTACGGCGTCATTTGCGTCAGGTCATTTCCCGCCATCAGCGGCGCTGCCAGAATGGCCCACAGGCTCATGTGCGTGCGATATTCGTCTTCCGACATGCCGCCATTTCCGACCTCCAGCATGTCCGGATCGTTCCAGTGGCCCGGCCCCGCATATTTTTCCAGTCCATTCTGATTGAAGCCAATTTCCGCCATCGCATAATACCGGTCGCTGATGTCGCCGGTTGTCCGCCACAGATTCCCGCCCACCGATGCGCCCCACTCCCACACTTTGTGCCAGCCGTACTCGCAGAGGCTGAAAACAATCGGCCGCCCTGTCTTTAGCAGCGCCTGATGCATTTTGGTATAGGCAGCTTCCATTTCGTCAACGCTTGCCGGCTGCTGGCACCAGTCGTATTTCAGATAATCGATGCCCCAGTTCGCATACGTCTGCGCGTCCTGCTCTTCGTGTCCCAGGCTTCCTTCATAACCCGCGCATGTCCTCGCGGCAGGCCCGGAATAAATTCCCAGCTTCAAACCTTTGCTGTGCACGTAATCGGCGAGCGCTTTCATGTCGGGAAACTTGCTGTTCGGCTGGGTATTTCCGTTCGCGTCGCGTTGTCCCGCCCACGTATCGTCGATCACAATATATTCGTACCCCGCCGCTTTCATTCCGCTCGATACCATCGCATCGGCTTCCGTCCGTACGATCTGATCATCAATGCGATCCGCAAAATGATTCCAGCTGTTCCAACCCATCGGCGGCGTCGCTGCCAGCGTCGTTTGTTGAGCCGCGCATATCGTCGGAAACGCAAGTGCAAGGCAAAGCAGAATCGTGCTGGCCACAGCGGAATTCCTGGCGACCGCTTTAGACATGTTGCGTTCCTCCCACTTATGCATCAAATGCCATAAATCGCCGCCGAGTATAACGCGATCTGCGCAAATGCGTTCTCGATTCTATTCGATAAGTTGAACGCGGCTACGGCCCGATGCGTGCTTGAAGACCTGTGAAGCAATTGCCTAAACGAAGAGAGCACGGGGTATGGATGCAATTAAGTACACGCAACTCGCCAACGGGAGAGATTTCCTTGTCTACTAATCTGCAAAAGCTTGCACTCAGAGCGCAGGCGATTCGGAACCGCGATACCGGCGCGAATCCTTACCGATCGAAAGCCCAAGCAACCGCAAGGTGGTTTCGACGACTGGCGACCGTTTCCGTCCTCTTTGTCATGTTTGTCATGCTGACTGCAACCGTTTTCCGTGCTTCAGCTCAAACTGCCGCTCGCCCCAATTCGGGCGGCTCCGCACCTCTTGTTTTTGAGCCAAGCAGCATCGCGGGCAGCCCCATTCGATACATCGCTCGCGCTTCCGGTTACACCGTGTTCCTGTCGGACGAGGAGGCGGACGTCGTTTTGCAGGAAGCGAAAGCGCCCTCCAAAGAATTACAACGCGGTGATCTCATCGTCGTCGAAGCACACGCCAGTTTGTTGCGTATGCGATTTGTCGATGCGAATCCGCCCACAAGCCTGAATGCCGTGGATCGAGAGGGTCTCCCTCACGCCTTCACCGCGATCGCCTATCGCGGAGTGTATCCAGGCACAGACATTATTCTACGGGGCGATCAGCATTGCATGCAGTTCCGCGTGAAGCTTGGACCGGGAGCTTCAGCAGAAAACATCGTGATCGAGTTCGCCGGCGCCACCGGACTGGATTTGCAAGTCGACGGAACTGCCGTGGTCCACGCCGGAAGCGCCGCGCTCTTGCTTCAAAAGCCGGTGATTTTGTTCGGCAATATTCAAACGAGGCAATCGGCTTCAGGTGGTTTCCGCATCGAGAATGGTAATCGGCTTCGCCTTGTGCTCGGGGCGTCGGCGCCTGTGTCCACCCAGATCATCGGAGATTGAAATCTCCTCTTCGCTTTTGAATGCTAGGCAATCCCGCAGACTTGCAGTATCTTGAAGTGAGTTTGAAAACATTCGGAGGAATGCATGGCCGAGGAGAACGACAAGGCCGCAGGGACGAATCAGCCGGGAGTACGCATGGTCAAATGCGTCAAATTTGGCCGCGAAATGCCTGGATTAGACCGAGCACCGTGGAAGGGCGAACTCGGGCAGAGGATTTACGATAATGTTTCGAAGGAAGCATGGAAGATGTGGGTCGAGTACTCAAAAATGGTGATGAACGAATATCGGCTCAATCCGCTGGACCCGCAATCGCAAACCGTCATTGCCGAGCAAATGGAAAAATTCTTTTTCGGTGAAGGCGCACAGCTTCCGCCAGGATACGTTCCTCAGAAGTCCAAGGGATGATGCTGGATAATTTTTGCCTCAAGCCGAAATTCTTCCGGTAACCGGATGCTCCACTGGCAGCCGATCTGAAAATTCAAATCCGAGTTTCGCATGTGCTTTTCGCAATGCGAACTCCACTTCCGCAGGCTCCGCTGCGCGTGCGAAAATAAATCCGAGATAGCTCGCGCCTTCCGGCCAAGCCTTAATGTAGTCCTTCAACCGCGCGGTAATTTCGATTTCCGTTACATTTGACACGCGCTTTGCGTCTTCCAGGCCATTCACCGCTTCAAAAATTCCGCTGCGCGGCACGGGAATCATCATCACGCCGGAAGCGTCCGCTTCACGCTGCAAATCAGCGTCGCCAAGGTCAAGCACGCGGCATATCAAGAGCTCTTCGAGCGAGATCCGCGCAGAGCCAAAACGCAGCGCGCGGGAACACAGGCCTCCAATCGGTCGCGGAGCGATTTCAAGCACCCACGGACCATCTTCATTATTCACGCGAAACTCCGCATGAATCGGCCCGTGGGTCAGGCCAAGCGCTTCCACTGAATCGGCCGCGCACTCGCGTAACTCCCTCTGTTGCGTATCTGACAAACGAGACGGCGTGACGTAGATGGTTTCTTCAAAATAGGGGCCTTCCAACGGGTCGGGCTTGTCGAAAATCGTCAGCACCTCGAGCTGTCCTTGCTCGATCCATCCTTCAATCGCCACTTCTTTGCCGGGGATATAATTCTCCACCAGGAGTTGATTCAGATCCTCCTCGCCACCCACTTGAATCTCCGGTGAATCGAGCAACGCCGAAATTCTTGAAACAGCGCCTCGAAATTCCTGTTCATTATTCGCGCGAACCACGCCCTGGCTCGCTGCGAGGCACAGCGGCTTGAGCACGCAGGGGAATTTTACCTTTCGCACTGCGGCTTCAACTGACGCATTCCGATTAAAATTAAAAAACTGCGGGATAGGCGCTCCAGCATTTCGCAAAGCCTCGCGCTGCAGGAGTTTGCTTCGGCACCGTTCCGCCGCCCGGGGGTCGTTTCCGGCGAGGCGAAGAGCGCGTGCGGCATATGCCGCAGTGACAGTGGGACGGTCTCCCAGAGCGAGGATTGCATCCGGCGGCGCAGCTTTCGCCTGGTCCAAAATTTGTGCCGCCGCTTCCTTCGGATCCGCGAAATCCAACGGCAGCGCGCCGTCGCCCCATGGGTCCTCGAGTTTGTGGCAACGATCCGTGCCAAACTGCACTTCCACGCCAAGCGCGGCCGCTGCTTTCGCGAAAGCCTGCGTCTGATAGCCTAACTTGCTGGTGAGAATCAGGAGCTTCTTGGCCTTTGTATCCATTGATTTTGGCTCGGCCATTAAACGAAAGCGTCCGCCTGCGACAGAGATTTTCGATTCACAATGGAGGCCAACTGGTCTCCGGTTGGCTCGGCTCAACAATACCAGGGCTCTGTGAGGTAAGGCACGGTCGCGCGCGACACCAGAACAGGCTGGCTGCGCTCTTTCCGGCGCACACCTGCGGCCTGATGCGCGGCGTCCTCGATGAGCGCAAATGTCTGTGATCGCACCTGCTTGGCTTTTTCGCTGCGGTGAACAATTCGCTGAGTTTCCTCACAGAGCTCATCCACGCGCGAATCAGCGTGCTTCCACGGATGAACCATGGCTTTTTCGTCAAAAGTCCCGACTGATTCCCGAATATCGTTCAGTTCAAGTAAGCGCGAACCTGCCGGAATCAGCAAGCGAATCGCCAGTTGAATGGGCGCAACGTTTTCAACCAGATCTTCCTGACTGAGCACCTTAAGCAGATCAACATATCCCGCCAGAGTGGTCCACGGCGTAAATGCAACAAACGTCGGCTGAAGAGTTAAATTCTCTTTGCGAAACCTGCGAACCACCTCAAGAAAATCAGCGCGCGTATGCCGCTTATCCAATTTTTCGAGGACAGTATCATCTACGGATTCCACTGCACTGGTCACAAAAAGACATCCGGTCTCGCGAAGCGTCGGCAAATGCTCAGAATATTTCAGCAGATGCTCGATTTTGATGGTTACGTCATAGGTGATGTCCGGAAATTCCTGATGGAATGCTTCAACGAGCGGCACCGCGTGCCCGATTCCATTGAAAAAATCGGGATCGCCAAAGGTGATATGCCGAGCGCCGGCTGCAACCTGTTGCCGGATGTCCGCCAGCACAACCTCGCGATCGACGACGCGAAACACTCCCTTGTAGACTGGCACGATTGGGCAGTGGCGGCACAGGTGTTTGCAGCCTCTGCTTGCTTCCGTGTAACCAGCACTGAGTTTCTCGCCAGATGGCAGGACCACACGAGCGTAACGATCCAAGGGAGGAAGGCCCAAGCGGCTCGGCACCTTGAACTTCTGCCGCGCCAGAGAAATCAGTGGCTCCTCCTGAAGGGTAGTGAAGCCTTGTTGCCCAAATCGGCGAGCAAGATGGACTAGCCCTTCTTCGAATTCGCCTCCAAGAATTGTCTGTACTCCGACCCGCCGCAGCCACTCTTCATTGATCGGAGCGTACAAACCATAAAAACAAATATGCGCCCTATGATTGATTTTCTGCACGAGAGCCAGCAATTCCGTCGCAAGGCGCGTTGCCGTGTGCATCGGCACATAAAATGCAATCAGCGCGGCCTCGCGAATCGCGTCCTCATCCCACTGCTTGCGCGATGTATCAATGCAGGTGACTTCCGCGCCTGCATCCCGCAGCCACGCCGCCGGTGAAGCGAGCCCGAACGGCTGCCGGCCAAGTTCATACGTAGAGATGAGCACAACTTTCATAGCGGCTCTGACGCGGAAATTATGGCACGCGCGAAGTTAGGCCCGCAAATGCATCCGTTCTGTCTGCTCGGGATGTCAAAATCAGAAAATCATCGCAACGATTGCGCTATGATAATTGTGCGCCATTAACCGGAGGTACTTCTCAATTCATGAGCTCCGTCTCCAATTCTTTCAACGCCCGTTCTCCTCTCAAGGTCGCAAACGAATCTTTTGAGATTTTTCGCCTTTCCTCGCTTGAGAAGTCCGGAGAGGCAAATCTCGCAGCTTTTCCTTTCTCGCTGAAAATCCTGCTCGAAAATCTGCTGCGCCATGAGGGAGGGCCATTCGTTCAGGCCGATGATGTTCGCGCGCTTGCGCATTGGCGGCCAACGGAAGAACCTTCCAAGGAAATTTCCTTTCTTCCTGCGCGCGTCCTGCTCCAGGACTTCACCGGCGTCCCTGCCGTCGTTGATCTCGCCGCGATGCGCGAGGCTATGCGCAAACTCGGCGGCGATCCCGCCAAAATCAATCCACTGTTTCCTGCGGAGCTTGTAATCGACCATTCCGTGCAAGTCGACCAATTCGGCACTCCGCAATCCTTTGCGCTCAATTCCGAATTGGAATTCATGCGCAATGTCGAGCGTTACGCCCTTCTGCGCTGGGCGCAGGATAGCTTCCGCAATTTCCGCGTCGTCCCGCCGGACACCGGCATTTGCCATCAGGTGAATCTCGAATACCTATCGCGCGTTGTTTTTCGACGCGAAGAGGCCGGCAAACAGTTTGCCTACCCGGATTCGCTCGTGGGAACCGACTCGCACACCACCATGGTGAATGGATTGGGAGTTTTCGGCTGGGGCGTCGGCGGAATTGAGGCGGAAGCAGCGATGCTCGGCCAGCCGCTTTCCATGTTGATCCCGCAAGTTGTGGGTTTCAAACTTCATGGTCGCCTGCATGAAGGCGCCACAGCAACAGATTTGGTTCTCACCGTCACTGAGATGCTTCGCAAAAAAGGCGTCGTTGGAAAATTTGTGGAATTCTATGGCGCGGGACTTTCCAGCCTCACGCTTCCCGACCGCGCCACCATCAGCAACATGGCACCGGAATATGGGGCGACCATGGGATTTTTCCCGGTCGATTCCGAAACGCTCGCCTATCTCCGTTTCACCGGCCGCGACGAATCACACGTCAAGCTTGTCGAGGCCTACACAAAAGAGCAGGGGCTTTTCCGCACCGACGACACTCCTGATCCGCAATTTTCAGACAAGCTTGAACTCGATCTCGCAAACGTCGTGCCAACAATTGCTGGCCCCAAGCGTCCGCAAGACAAAGTGCCGCTCACGCACTCGAAATCCGTTTTCGAAAAATCGCTTGCCCGGGCGCCGAAACACACCAACGTTCAAAACAATGGCGACCGCTTCGATTTGGGCGATGGCTCCGTGGTCATCGCCGCCATCACCAGTTGCACCAACACTTCAAATCCATCTCTCATGCTCGGCGCGGGAATTCTTGCCAAGAAAGCTGTGGAGCGCGGGCTGAAATCGAAGCCGTGGGTCAAAACGAGCCTTGCGCCGGGCTCAATGGTTGTCAGCGATTACCTGAAAAAATCTGGCTTGATGCCATTTTTGGAGCAACTGCGGTTTCACCTCGTCGGATACGGCTGCACTACCTGCATCGGCAACAGCGGCCCTCTGCCCGAATCAATCAGCCGCGCCATCAAGGAGAATGATCTTGTCGCCGTCTCCGTCCTCAGCGGCAATCGCAATTTCGAAGGGCGAATCAATCCCTCCTGCCGCGCGAATTATCTCGCGTCTCCTCCGCTTGTCGTCGCCTACGCGCTCGCCGGCCGCATGGATTTTGACATGGAGAAAGACTCGCTCGGAAGTGACAATTCCGGCAAGCCCGTTTTTCTGCGCGATATTTGGCCAACTCCGCAGGAAGTCGAGTCGCTGATGCGCTCCGCAGTTTCTACGGACATGTTCCGAAAAGAATATGCCGACGTCTTTACCGGCGACAATCGCTGGCGCGCGTTGCCCGTTCCTAAGGGGAATCTCTACAATTGGGATGCGAAATCGACCTACATCAAATTGCCGCTGTTCTTCGAAGGCATGCCGCCGAAGCCCGCTCCGATTGAAAATTTGAGCGGCCTCCGCGTGCTCGCGCTGCTTGGCGATAGTGTCACAACGGACCACATTTCACCCGCCGGCTCGATTCCCGCCGACAGTCCCGCTGGAAAATACCTGATCGCCAATGGAGTTCAGCCAAAGGATTTCAATTCGTACGGCGCGCGACGCGGAAATCACGAAGTGATGGTTCGCGGAACGTTCGCCAACATTCGCCTGCGGAACATGCTGGCTCCGGGAACCGAAGGAGGCTGGACGCTCCATCAGCCCAGCGGCGAGAAAATGACCATCTTCGATGCTTCGGAAAGATACCACTCCGAGAGCGTCCCACTGCTCGTCATCGCCGGTCAGGAATACGGCGCTGGATCATCTCGCGATTGGGCCGCCAAAGGAACGCTTCTCCTTGGTGTTCGAGCCGTCCTTGCCGAAAGCTTCGAGCGCATTCACCGCAGCAATTTGATTGGAATGGGCGTTGTGCCTCTGGAATTTCAGAATGGTGACTCTGCAAAATCGCTGGGCCTTACCGGGCGAGAATCTTTCGATGTTGAAGGCCTCGCGGATAACTTCAAGCCGCGCAAAACCCTTCGTATCCGCGCTCGCAACAACGAGGGCAAAGAAATTGGCTTTTCCGCTTGCCTGCGAATCGACACACCCGTCGAAGCCGCCTATTACCAAAACGGCGGAATCCTGCAATACGTCCTTCGTCAAATGTCCTAATCAGCGCCCCTGATAAAAGCGCGCCGGGTAAACGGCTAGTTGACCGTCACCGAGGTCCCGTTGGAGAGTCCGCCCCCTGGTCCCGGATTGCTGACATTCACCTCTACCGTGACGCTGCTGCCCCCGACGTTGATCGGCGGCGGCGCGCTGCTGCTTCCTCCTCCACAGCCCGCCGCTAGCCCTAGCAGAAAAATTGCGCCGACCGTTGCTCCAATAACAAAACGCCGCCGGCGTGGTACCCAGAGCCATGCTGCCGCGCCCAAAATCACAACCAATAGTCCGAAGAGCAAAAAAATCCGCGGATTATTTGGCCGGGATCCGGGAATCGCAATCGGCAATGTATGCCCCACGGTTGTCTCAATCAGGCTGGCAGGAACTGTGACGCTGAACGAAGTGCTCGTTCCTCCCGCCAACTGCGGTAGCGCTGTGCTGACGAGTTCTTGACTACCGGTCGTAGGCGTCCATATCACTTCGGAGTTCGAGGTGAAATTCGTTCCGTTCACTGTGAGCGTCACGTTGCTGGTGCCGCTAAACGTTGTCGGCGTCGCACCGCTCAGCGTCGGCACGGGCGCTTCCACTCCAAAATTCAGAGAGTTCTGCGCACCGCTCACGCTGACGGCCACTTCTCCCGACGCCTTCAATGCCGACGCTGGAACGTTCACGGTGATTTGCGTTGCGCTGCTCGAAGTCGCGCTCAGCGGCGTGCTTCCGAAATTCACCGTGGGAGTCGCCGGGAATCCCTGCCCGTTGAGCGTCAGCGTAATGCCCGCCGATCCGGCCGAGGTGCTTGTCGGCGAAATTCCTGTGAGCGCCGAAGCGGGCAATCCCGGAAGTTGCAAATCCCAGTCACCGCGGCCGTGCGTTCCTACGCGCAGCACGCGCGCTGTATTATCCAGTTTCAGCGAAGTGCATTCCACCTGTGGCAACCCGCTCGCGAGCTCCGACCAGTCCGTGCCGCCATTCGTCGTAACAAATACGCCCACATCCGTTGCCACGTACAGCGTGTTATTCGTCACATCATTGGGATCAACCACCACATCGTTCACCGGCGTGTTGGGAAGATCCGTAGTCAAAGGGCTCCCACAATTTGACGTATGGCAACTGATGTCTGTCCAGCTCGCTCCGCCATTCGTACTCTCAAACAAGTGGCCGACCGTGTCAGAGAAGCCTGAAAAGCCGGAGAAGGCCGCGAAAACAACGTTGGAATTCGCGGCGCTTGCCACCACCTGCGTGACCACGCGCCCCGGCGTATTTGCCTGATCGATTTCGGTGAAGGTCGGCGTCGCCGACGTTGCATTCGTCGAAACCCACATCGCGCCAATATCCGTGCCCACATAAACCGTATTCGAGCTGTTCGGCGCTACCGAGAGGCTCGTCAACACACAAACGCCGTCTCCGCAGTCAGAATTCGTCGTCGCTCCGGTCAAGTCCTGCGATATCGTGTTCCACGAAATACCGCCGTTTGTCGATTGCCATACGCGATACGTTCCGAAATACAAATTTTGCGAAGCGCTCGGATCAAGCACCAGCGGCGGAACAAAATTCGCATTGTCCGCGTCCATCGCTGGCGTGTCCAATATCACCCAATTAACGTCATCGGTGCCAGGAATTCCATCCAATTGATTCTTGTTCAGGATTCCCTCTTGACCTACGTCTTCGCAAGCCGCATAGACTGTGCTTGGCGTGGTGGGATCGATTGCTGTCCATCCGCCGTCGCCGCAAGCATTTGTATTGGCCCAATTCAATTCGCCGCTGAACATTTGCGTGCCATTGTCCTGCGCGCCGGCGAATCCAATCTCCGGATTCGAAGGATGAATCGAATTGCCCGGATAGAACTGCGTCAGATTCAATGTCGTATTCAGATTCGTCCACGTCTGCGCGCCGGGGGTGCCGGTCAGCACACTTGACGACGCCCAAACTCCGCCATCATTTCCAATATAGAAATTCCCATTCGGACTGAAGGCAAACGCATGCGTATCCACATGAATGAATGTGCCGCTCGAATTGTCGCAGGAGATGTCGTTCCACGTGCTTCCGCCATCCGTCGACACAATCGCCGCAGAAATACCATCATCTGCCGGGAAAGTTCCGCATGATTGCGAAATGGAAGCGCCATCTGAAAGCGTTCCTTCCGCCGACGGCCCTCCGCCGAGAAAAATCTCTTTCGGATTCGTCGGGCTGATGATCGCGGCCATATCGTAAAAACACTGCGGGTTGCAGAACGCCGGCGTGTTGGTCAGAGCACTGAAAGTGGTGCCGCCATCTGTACTCGCAAATACTCCCAGCAGGTCGCTGGACGAAGTCGTTATATCCGCGATGGTGACAACCAATTCGCCTGGGTTCCCCGAACTCGCCGCAGGACCGGTTGCAATGGTGATGCGCCCGTAATCCGCTGTACTTATCCCCACAGCCGAAGCCGCGCTATCGAGACTTGTCAAGCGAGTCCACGTCACACCGCTGTCGCTCGACTTGTAAACTCCATTGTCCAGCTCTTCATCACCGGCAGAATCGCATTCGGCGCTTGCACAGAAAGGAATGCCCAGCGCCGCATATACAGTATTGGAATTCGTTGGATCGAATGCCACTCCAGTCGCGTAATCATTGACTGCCTGCATATTGCTCGTTGGCAACTCGCGCACCCAGTCCATTCCGCCATCCGTTGAACGCCAGATCCCCGAATTAGCCGTGTCGCTAATTCCTTGAATGCCCGCAAGCAGCACTTGGCTCGTTCCACTTGTCGCAGGATCAACCGCAAGGGAGCCGATGAATGGCCCAGCCGCAACTTGGTTGGTAGGAGTAATGGTAGAAGGGGTCCCGCTCGTCACTGTCACAAACGTGTTGTCCTTCGTCCACGTGCTGCCGCCGTCATGCGAAGTGAGCACGCCCGCTCCATAAAAGCTGTCGTACGCGAAGTTTTCCTCGCCCGTTCCGTAGTAGATCGCGCCAGTATGACCGCCGGCACTTGGCGCTCCGCCACTGCAATCCGTTGCCACGGGATCCAGCGCGATTGACCCGGTTGAGATCGAAAGCTGATTATCCGTCAATGGCGTCCAGTTGGTCCCGCCATTTGTCGTTTTCCAAACTCCTCCCTCTGCCCCTCCGGCGTAAATCGTGTTCCCGCTCGAATCGCAAGGATCAACCGCAAGCGCGTTTACGCGCCCGGATGTCTCCCCGAAAATATCGCTCGATGTCGGCTGCGGCC
>JASHRN010000112.1 GCA_030037335.1 Candidatus Acidiferrales bacterium
TCCAGTCGCGTTTTTCCAGGGCATACGCGGTGCCAACGGAGGTAGCTTCCTGGCCGAGGTTGGAGTAGAGGCCGCCGACGACAACGTTTTGCCGGAAAAGGCGTACAAGCTGCTCATCCAGCATGCGATTTAATTTCATGTAGTAATACAGTTCGAGGTGCTGGTCTTTGGTGAGCGGATAGCTCATCTTGTACTCCCTGCAGAAGCTGCTTCTATTCTACGGCAAGACAATGCGTGTGGCTCTGATTCATACGGAAGCTGCTGGCGGGCTTCAGACCGTCGCATGAACAGGAGCCTCCTGCTGGCGTAAGGCTTCGTCAAGCAGCTCGTGCGAAACGATCTGCATTTTGCGACAGAAAATTTCGCCAAAGCGCTGAATCAATATTGGAAGCACTTCCTTGCAATCGATAGTACGGCCAAGCACAGCTTCCAAAGATGTAGCGCGCTTGCCGTGCAATCCGCACGGGACGATTAAATCAAAATAGCGCAAATCGGTAGAAACATTGTAGGCGAAGCCGTGAGACGTCACCCAGCGGCTCAAATGCACGCCGATGGCGGCGAGCTTTTCGGCTGTCGGAGGCATGCCATCCTGCGCCGAACGTTCGACCCAGACTCCGGTCATGCCGGGATTGCGAGTTGCTTCAATGCCGAATGTGTCCGTGACCGAAATCATCACTTCTTCGAGTTGGCGGAGATACCATGCAACGTCGCGACGAATGGTTGTGAGGTCGAAAATCGGATAGCAGACAATTTGCCCGGGACCGTGATAAGTGATGTCTCCGCCGCGGTCGGTTGGATAAAACTGGACGTTCATCTGGTGGAGCAGATGCTGCGAAGCAAGAAGATGCTCTTGATGACCATTGCGACCGAGAGTGATCACGTGCGGATGCTCGCACAGAAGCAGAACATCCGGCACAGCGTCAGCTTTGCGCGCAGCTACCAGGCGGTACTGCAGCTCGCAAGCCTCTTCATACGGCAGCAAACCGCACTCAACAGCCCAGCACTCCCTCTCGCCGATAGCTAGCGTCTCCATTGCGCTTTACGCGTTGATCGTCAAACCCATTACGGAATTGAATGCATCTCCCATCGCTTCCCAAACAGTAGGATGGGCGTGAATCATCGCCATCATGTCGTCAACAGCACCTTCCAACTGAAGCGATGTAGTTGCTTCGGCAATGATTTCAGTCGAAAGAGAACCAATCGAGTGCACTCCCAGTATTTCATTGTACTTCTCGTCGGCAACGACTTTGATGAATCCTTCGTGACGGCCCAGAATCGAAGATTTGCTATTGCCCGCGAAAGGAAACTTGCCGATATTCACCCTATAGCCGGCATCGCGCGCCTGCTTTTCGGTCAAGCCGACTGAGCCGATTTGTGGTTCGCAGAAGGTGCAATTCGGGCAACGATTTCGGTCGAAAGGCTGAACGGGTTTGCCAGCGATTCGGCCGACCGCGATGATGCCCTGCATTGAGGCGGCATGTGCAAGTTGCGGCTGACCTGCGATGATGTCGCCGATGGCATAGAGATGCGGTTCGTCTGTTTCCATATAGGGAGAAGTGTGGACGAAGCCACGCTCGACTTTGGCTTTAGTCTTTTCCAAGCCGACGTCTTCCGTGACCGGACGGCGGCCCACGGCGATGAGAACTTTTTCTGCAACGAGAGTTTGCGACTTTCCTGATTTGTCCTTGAAGGCGACGCTGACGCCCTTGGAATCGCTGTTCACGGATTCGACCGCAGCCTCCAACTCGAAGCGAATTCCGCGTTTTCGGAAGGCTTTTGCGAGCTCAGCGGAAATTTCTTCGTCCTCAAGCGGCACCATGCGTGGCAAGCGCTCAAGAATCGTCACATCGGCGCCAAAAGTCTTATAGATTGACGCAAATTCGACGCCAACAGCACCGGCACCAACAATGACAAGCGATTTCGGAATGGAAGGTATGTCTAGCATGCCGCGGTTATCGAGAACGTCGCTGTTGTTAATCGTGACTCCGGGAAGCGATCGCGCATCGGAGCCACATGCGAGCATAATGTTGGCGGCTTCGATCTCTGTCTTTTTTCCATTTTGGTCGACGGAAACCCTACCCGGTCCTACGATGCGGCCCCAGCCCTGCATCGATTCGACTCTGTTCTTCTTGAAGAGAAATTCGATGCCCTTGGCGTGCTTATTCACGATTTTCGTTTTGCGAGCAATCATCGCGGGCCAGTTCACCTTGATATCTTTCACTTCAAAGCCGAACTCCGAAGCGCGCTTGAAATCTTCATACAGATCGGCGTGATGAAGCAGCACTTTGGTAGGAATGCACCCAACATGCAGGCATGTACCACCGAGGAAGGGGTCCTTCTCAATGACAATTGTTTTCAGGCCCCATTGCGCGGCGCGAATTCCCGCAACGTATCCTCCCGGCCCGCTTCCTATAATTGCAAGATCATATTTGGCCAAACTCGCTCTCCTTGCAGACTTCCGTCATCCTGAAGAAAAATGCCAGCCGCTGACGCACAGCGACCGCTTTCCGTACTGTGTAAACGAACGATTCTATCAGCCGCGGAGGAGGGTCGCAACCGCGTAAACACACGTCGTGAAATTCGTTCGCAGCAATTCTTATTCGCGTATGATGCGATTGAGTCAAGAAGGAACAAAGAGTATCGGTGGAGGAACCATGAATCCGGTGGACGAACAGCCGCCAGCCGAACCGCAGATGCCTGTTCCAACTACGAAGAGCGCCGAAGATCGGGTAGCTTCCGTCTTCGTTGGAAGGCATGGAATACGCGCCGGATGGCGATGGCTGATTTTTGTCGCGATTCTTATGGTATGCGCGGGAGTGCTCGGCGTTTTATGTGTAGCAGTGGGCCTGCTGCATTTGCCGTCTGGACCAAAGGCTTCCGCTGAGGAGTTCACGGCATCGTCTGCTCTCGTTCAGGAGATTATCTTCGTGATCGCGATGACCATCGCTGCTTTCGTCATGTCGCGGATTGAGAAGCGCAAGTTGGGACGGTACGGTCTTCCGGCACGGCAGGCGTTTGGACGGCATTTCTGGCAAGGCGTGATCTGGGGATTCATCGCCATCACGGCAACTTTGCTTCTGATCGCAGCTCTACACGGACTCAGGTTCGGCAGTCTGACCCTTTCCGGCAGGGGCATGATTCTTTACGCGTTGGTGTGGGGAGTTGCTTTCCTGCTAACAGGCTTTGGCGAGGAATTCGTCTTCCGAGGGTACAGCCAGTTCACGTTGACGACCGGAATGGGCTTTTGGCCGGCTGCAATCCTATTATCGATGATGTTTGGCGCACTTCACCTCGGCAATGTGGGTGAGGGATGGCCTGGCGCGTTGTCTGCTGGGCTCATTGGTTTTTTCTTTTGCTTTACGCTTCGCAGGACCGGGACGATATGGTTCGCGGTTGGGCTTCATGCTGCGTGGGACTATGGAGAGACGTTCGTTTACGGCGTGCCTGATAGCGGATTGGTGGCCCCGGGGCATCTGCTGAATTCCTCATTTCATGGACCACGATGGCTCACCGGGGGCAGCGTTGGGCCGGAGGCGAGCATTGCTTGCTTTGTGGTGCTCGCGCTGCTGTTCCTGACCTTTCATTTCTGCTATCCGCATCGCGCTTCGCAAAATAACGCGGCGTAGTCTTTCAGGTAATTTGTCCGAGTAACCTAACAATAGGCAGCTACATCTAATCGTCGCTTGTGTGACGTCATGCGGTGGTGAATTTGACAATCCAAAAACGCACCGCTAAAATCGTTTGATTTTGTGAAGGGCAAATCGCCTTCTGGGGACCGTTACTGTGGATAAGAAGAGGTTGGACTATTACAAAAAGAAGCTGCAGGCGCGCCGCGAGGAACTGGTCAAGGCTATTGTTCGCACCGGCCAAGAAGGGCGCGAAGCCGACGAAGATCCCACAGTGGATCTCGCCGATAAGGCTGCAAATTCCTATACCAAGGAATTCTTGTTCGGGCAGACCCACAACGATCGCGCGCTGCTGCAGTTGGTTGACGAAGCCATTGAACGCATCCGAGAAAACACATTTGGCCTGTGCGCTCAGTGTCAGGAGGAGCTCCAGCAAAAGCGTTTAGAGGCGGTTCCATGGACCCGCTATTGCATCAACTGCCAGGAGAAGCAAGAGCAAGGCCTTCTGTAGCATTTCTTTCCCAGGTGGCTCAGAACCCTGGATTCCAATTTCTTCGTTTGCCGCCCTTTATCTGAAAACTCAGATAGTATAAATTTAAGCGGACATTACCTCTCTGTTAATCAGGATGGGGCTCGCTCAATCCATCGTGGATGCGATCGTCTCGGTGATATTTCCTGCACCGTGCCGGATCTGTGGAGCTGTGCTGACCCGCACCAGTGTATTGCCTATTTGCGAGGGATGTTTCCAGTCGCTCAGACCTCTGAATGGGCCCGTCTGCGCATGTTGCGGAAGGCCCTTCGCCTCGGAAGTCGCACTCGATGCCAAAATGCCAAAATGCTTTGCCTGCCGCCGAGATGTGTATGCGTTCGAGTGCGCACGCAGCTTTGGCCCTTACACAGACCAGATGGTTCGCGCGATTGGCTTAATGAAATATGAACGGCTGACACAGCTCGGCCAGTGGTTTGCGCAACGATTGCATGGCGTCGTACAAGAGAACACAGTACTGAGCGAAGTGGACGTGGTCGTGCCGGTTCCCCTTCATCCCGGGCGTTTACGCGAGCGGGGGTACAACCAAGCTGAGCTTATTGCGAAGCCGCTAGCTCGCTGGATGCGGCTTCCGCTTGGCCCTTATCTTCTGGTGCGGACGAAACCGCGGCCTCCACGGTTGCTCCTATCGAGGCGGGAGCGGTGGCTGACCGTGCGTGGCGCATACGAAATCCGAAAAGGCACGCGAGTTGACAACCTCCGCATCTTGCTGATAGATGATGTGTTCACGACCGGCGCGACACTGGACGCATGCTCGCGGGCGCTGAAAAGGGCAGGCGCCAAGAGCGTCGTCGGTTTGACGGTTGCACGTGCGATTTCTTGGGCTGCCGCCGAGGCGGCGGTATCCAGTCAAAAGGTCACGACCACTTACCTGAAACCCGCATCTAAAGGACAGGTAAGTAGATTGAAGATGGACTGAAGAACCTTAGCGTTTATGGACAGCCGTTACAAAGCGAATGTTTTACGTCCTCGTCCGAGGATCTCGGTTGCGGGGAATCGTCCAGCCGTTGAGGCTGCAGCAAAGACGGATGTCGCTCCACGCCGACCTTCTGTCATGCAGGCGCCGGTTCTTGTCCTGAATGCCACTTTCGAGCCTATCAATGTGACAGCCGTTCGACGAGCGCTTGTCCTTATGCTTAAGGGCGTCGCGCAGGCAGAAGAGACGCAAACCGCGAACGTCCATTCCGCAAACAAAGCAGTTGCGGTGCCTTCGGTAATTCGCCTTTTGAGTTACCGGCATATTCCGCAGCAGAGCCGGGCGTTGTCGCGCAAAAACATTCTTTTGCGGGACCGCAATATCTGTCAGTTTTGCGGAAGAACGTTTTCCACTTCGGAACTCACGTTGGACCATGTTTTGCCGCGTTCACGCGGTGGGCGTTCGTCGTGGGAGAATCTGGTCGCCTGCTGTTATGCCTGCAATAACCGTAAAGGTGATCGCACTCCTGAGGAGGCGGGGCTGCAACTCGCTCGGCGCCCGAGGCCATTCACGCTCCACACATCCCGGCAACTGATGCGCCTAATTGGGCATAAAGATGAAAAGTGGCGAAAGTATCTGTTCTACTGATGGATTGTCGGGGGGGGGGTTCTCCCTTCCTACGTCTTTTCTTTCATTGCAACCTTTGAGGGAATATGGCATCTATCTAATTAATCACATCTAGGACACACCCCGGGAAGTGGCATAGGGCGACCTAAGCTGCTTCCCTTCTTTTTTGGCCTGATCTACTGCCTGGAAATAACCTGCAACCCTTTGCGCCAGTTTTCGTTGAGCCCTATTCTAGTGACCTTCAGCTCAGGCGAGATATAGCGTAACTGAGTTTCATTGGCGGAGTGGAAGTGCAAGCTCGGTGCAACCAGCCAAACGAGCGGTGGGTCTGACCGGATTTCAATGCCTTGAAAATAGCCGAACCGTTGAAAATCTCCCTCTGTAAGATGGCGGCGAACCCTCAACCAGTAATCGACCGCTTGAAGAGGAAGATGCAAATCTTCGGAAGCCTTGAGCTCGATGACAACGAGCCTTCCGGTCCGCGTGACGCCAAGCAGGTCAATAATGCCTCGCTCACCGGCGGCTAAAGCAGGAACCTGGGAATAGAGATGTTCAGGGACGAGTCGGGCATCCAGCTTCTCCGGATCACGGCGAACCATTGTCTCGAGCCAGCGCTCCGGGGAGGCACGGTAGACCGGGTCATTTAATGCCGAAGTGCAAGAATTCCGCTTCTGAGCCACGCGGCCGAGCAGCTTAGCAAGGTCGGCCGAATTCGCCGTGTCAACCGGCCTCCGGTTATCGCCCAGTCCGCAGTAAAGTCGGCCGCCAATTCGCCGGGCGAACTCGAGACCGAGAAAACGGAAACAAAGGTCTTGCGTGCCTGAGGGAACTGAAACTTCTATCTCGTCGGCACAATCGGGGAGCAAGGATCGAATGCTCCGGATGAGCCCGCCCGCTTCGGCCAGAGCAATTTCGGCATCTCGACGAGGTGACAGCCAGCTTTCGACGTTTCCCTGGCTGGAATGTTCGACGCGCCGAAACAGAGAATCGTTCTCGCGGAAGTCATAGACTTCCAAAGACAAAGCCGGGCTTAGCGCCCGCGCGCGCTCCATTGTGACTCGCGTGTGGCCTTGCGGCAGAAAAACCCTCAGGCTCTGAATCGGGCGCCGCTGTGGATGTTCCCTTGTCCAATCAAACCATAGAAGCCCGAAACTTAGGATTCCATCAAAGGTGGTTGAATTCTCGGATGGCGCCGCAGCCATCACGGCCCACGATTTGCCCTGTTCCGCCATGACGCCGCGGGTGTACAGAGACGACAAGGACCGTTTCAGGTCTGCGGCGGTCGTGAGAGGGCCGATTTGGGCATCGGGAAAGCGATCGCTCAGCATGCGTGCAAATCGTGCTTTGAACTGCTCCCTTCCGATTCGTGAATCGGATCTCGCGCGGTCCAACGCCAGAAACTCCAGAGTCGCCGGTTTGCCAGGGCCGAATCTCTGCACCTCGAGTTCAATGCGATTTAGCTCGCATGATGATATTCGCAAAATTCGGCGGACAAGGCTGGCTTCGGGCGACCAAAGATGAATCAAAGTGTGCTTGCCCTGTGTTCGGAGTTCGCTACGGAAGCCTGCAAGAGATGCCAGCCACTTGCCGTCCTCGTGAACCTCTACGGGCCCCGTTGAAACTAGCTTCGAAAGTGCCTGCCCCAGATTCTCCCACTCGTTCATAAGCCCAGAAATTCCCGCTGTTAGCCTAAAAGCTACTCGAGATCGAGCCCGGTTATGCGAACGCTCGGGAATTTGCCATTCCACGAGCTCGGAATCGCTTCAAATCCGATCTGAAAATCGCGTGTCTCTCCGCTTTCAAGCGGCTGACTACCATTCCCGACGATCCGCCGCGTGTCTCGAAGCGCGACACGATTTTCGTTGTCATAAAATTCCACGGTAATTTCAGCAGCGCGAATGGTACGGCTGCCCTTGTTGGAAATGTCGCCGTTCAGATACGTTACCTGTTGGTGCAGCATATTCTCAAAGCGGGACAGATTGAAGTTTTCGAAGTGAATTTCGTTTACGTATGCCTGTTCCGCAGCTCCGAAAGCAAGAGGTTTTTGAATCGCCGGAGTATTCCCGCCGGAAAACCGCATCGCAAAGTAGAAGGCTGCAAAAACGATGAAGACAACCACGAGTCCGATCAGAAACGGCCCGCCCATCCGGCTTTGTTCTTCCCGTGCCAAAACTGATCTCCTCGACGACAAAAGCTTTGCTATCTAACGGCCAAAAGTAAGCCGCAGGATTAACGGCTCGGGCAAACCAGCTTTCTCCATGCGCCCTTGGACGGCCTCGATTTCATAGGGAACGCGCCAAAATTCCACTTCATTTTGGGGGAGATCTGCAATCGCAAAAGCCGCTCGCGGATCGCCATCGCGCGGCTGGCCAACCGACCCTGGATTCAGGAGATAGTTCGTGCCGGCCTTGAGCTCAAGCTTCGTGAGCTTGGCATCATTTGCCGGGCGCAAACGCAGAGAGGAAATAGCATTATCGGGACCGAGCGAGAAGCCCACTTGCAGGTGCGTGTGCCCGAAAAAAGTCACCCGAGAAGGAGCCTCTATGAGCGATTCAAGAGCCTGTGCCGGCGCAACCACATATTCGTCTTCGTCCCGCATTGCGCCGTGCACCACCGAAAAGCCGTCCACCGAAAGAGGCCCCAAGGGCAGTTTTTCGAGGTATTCGCGATTTTCGGGACGAAGGTGCTCGCGAGTCCACATGGCGGCGGCGCGCGCAACGGGATTGAAGTCATCGGCGCTGGTGAGCCCGCTTCCCACTTTGTCGTGATTTCCTCGAATAGTTACCGCTTCGAGGCCACGGATTCGGTCAATGACTTCATTTGGATCGGGACCGTAGCCGACGATGTCTCCGAGACACACGGCTTTGTCCCATTTTCCAGCGGCTTCTGTGAGCGATGCTTCGAGCGCAGTCACATTTGCGTGAATGTCGCTTAAGATCAAAAACCGCATGAGATGCACTCCTCAACTGCGCCGATTATAGACGATGCTCTGCCGCCATTCCACGAATCGAAGCATTCGAAACGCGCGGACTTCATCCCCAAACCTAGCGAATCCACATACAATCGCCGTAGCTATAAAAGCGATATTTTTCGTGAACGGCGTGACGATAAGCCCGCAGGACATTTGCGCGTCCAGCAAATGCCGCTACCAAGGCGAGTAGAGTGGACCGTGGCAGATGAAAGTTCGTCAGAAGCTGGTTGACGATACGAAATGGCTTGCCCGGGAAGATAAAGATCTCCGCTTCGAATTCCCCTGGTTTGATTGGTCCCACCGCATTCTTGCCGCTGAAGGCAAATCTCTCCGCTGCGTCCTCCAATGCTCGAACGACAGTCGTCCCGACGGCAAGGATCGGACGCCCTTCCAGGCGAGCTCGAGCAATAGCAGCGGCGGTTTCCTCCGAAATGCGATAGTGCTCTTTGTGAATGTGATGATCCTCCAATCGGTTGGTTCGAACGGGCTCAAATGTGCCGAGGCCGACATTGAGCGTGATCTCTCGAATCTCGACACGCCGCGTATTCAAGCGAGACACAATCTCTTGAGTAAAATGTAATCCCGCCGTCGGGGCAGCGACCGCGCTTCCCTCTCGAGCGAAAACGGTCTGGTATCTCTCTCGGTCTGAGACATTATCGGGGCGTTTGATATAGGGAGGCAAGGGGATGTGGCCCAGGCGCTCGATGGATTCTGCCAGATTGCCTTCCCCTGAAAATTTGAGCCGCC
>JASHRN010000113.1 GCA_030037335.1 Candidatus Acidiferrales bacterium
TCGTCTTGTCTGACGGAATGGGTGGCCAATCGTCAGGAGAAGTCGCGAGCCGGCTCGCAACGGAGACAGTCATCGCGCATTGCCGCGAAGCTCATGCCAATCGGTCACTGCTGCTGACCGGTCAGACTCTGGATGGAGTTTCGGAAGCGGGCAACCGCCTCGCCAGCGCAATTCGCCTCGCAAATTCAGCCGTTCACCAAGTTTCCCAAGAACACGACGATCTGCGCGGAATGGGTGCCACTATAGTCGCCGTCATGCTTTCCGAAGAGCGAATTAGCGTCGCGCACGCGGGCGACAGCCGCGTTTACAGACTCAGAAATGGCAAGCTCGAGCGTTTGACCCGGGATCACTCATTCATCGAAGAGCAAGTGCGTCGCGGGCTCATGACTCCGCAGGAGGCCAGCAACAGCACTTTGCAAAACGTACTAATGCGCGCTGTCGGCGTCGATGCTGAAATCGACGTGGAAGTCAATGAAGAGTTTTTTGCAGATGATGATGTGCTATTGCTCTGCTCCGATGGCCTGACCAAAGAGCTTTCGGATGCTCAGATTGCGATTGTGCTCGCGGAAAACGAAGACCCGGAAATGGCTGCGGAGCAACTGGTCGATTTGGCGAATCAGGCTGGCGGCAGTGACAACATCACCGCGATTGTGCTGCGGCATCTGCCGAAACTCGTTGGAGCTTTTGAACGCCTGGGGCGCTGGCTGAAGCGTTCTTGATAAGTTGGGGAGGATGGGAATGGCCAAACTGGTCTTGAAATTCGAAAACTCAGTCCTGACAGAAACGCCGGTCGGGGCCAAAGAGGTCAGCATCGGCCGCTCACCGGATAATGGCCTCGTCATCGACAACCCAGCCGTGTCGCACTATCATGCCCGCGTCTTCAACGAAGATGGCCGCCTCATGCTCGAGGATTTTGGCAGCCTGAACGGTACATTCGTAAACGGTCAGCGCGTGAAAATCGTTTCTCTCAAGCCGGGCGATTCTGTCGCGATCGGGAAACACACAATCGTCGTGACCGAGTCTCGCGAAGCAAAAGATCCTTTTGGGAAGGGGGACATGCCCAAACCGGCCACGCCCAAGATCAATGAGACGGTCATGCTCGATACGAAAGAGAGGCGGGAATTCCTACAGAAAGTCGCTGCCGTCGGCGAAAACTCGCAGGTCGCGCCCGCACGCATCAAATTGGCGACGCTCGTCGTCCGCCAAGGTAAAACCGATAAACAGGAGTACACGCTGACCGACAAACTCACTGTCATCGGGAAATCATCGATGGCCACTGTGAAATTGAAGGGCTGGTTTGCACCGAAGGCCGCCGCTCAGATCAATCGCCGCGAAGACAACTCCTACTACATCGGTGCCGCCGATCGCGTGCCGACCATCAATGGCCAGCCGGTGATTCACCCCACGGTACTCTCGTCTGGTGACGTCATTGAGGTTGCGGGCATTCAATTGGAATTTGTTTATCGCGATTGATTTTGGCTGTCCGCTCGATGCGAATTGGTTGATTTTGGCCCCTTTACCAGTGTTATCCACTTCATACCCTGCCTCGACGCAGTTCATTGACCCTCGTTTTTCGCGTGTGCTAACTTAGCCGACGAGCAGTTCCAGCCGGGCAAGAAGGCGTATTTCTCACAATTCGGGCACCCGGCTCGATGAAATTTTGATGCAGAGATTCGCGCCTGACCCGTGGTGGTGTTCGCGCCGGAAGTGGCGGACAAGGGAACCGAGAGACACGCATGGCCTTGAATAAAGCCAAAGCCATGGAATCAGCGCTTAAGTCGCTGAACCAGGGCAAAGTCGCGCAGGCAATTCAGGAGTATCAGACCATCCTGCGCAGTGACCCAAACGATCAGGTCGTGCTGATGACTGTCGGTGACCTGTTCGTGCGGCAGTCGAACATGTCCCAGGCCGTCGAGTATTTTGAACGCCTCGCGCAGCTTTATCTGAATGATGGTTTCAACAGCAAAGCCATCGCCATTTACAAAAAAATCTCTAAACTGGCTCCGAATGAGACGCAGCCCCTCGAAAAGCTGGCCAATCTGTATGTTCAGCAGGGGGTCCTGAGTGAAGCCCGCCCGATTTTCCTACAGCTTGCGGAAGCCCACCTAAAGGCGAACCAGACCGCCAAAGCAGTCGACGTTTTGCGCCGTCTACTCGAAGTCGAGCCGGACAATCCGCGCGTGCAGCGCAGGTTGGCTGAGCTCTATATGGCTATGGGCCAGAAGGCCGAAGCTGCCCAGACTTATCTTCACTTCGCTCGTTACCTGCAGGAGCATGGAGACGCTCCCGAAGCTCTAAAAATGGTGGATGCGGCCCTCGCCGCGCAGCCGGGAGATTCGGCTGCGCAATTACTCAAGGCGCGGATGCTCGGAGCTACTGGAAATTCCGATGCGGCTCTCGAAGCTCTTGGCAAGCTCTCCGATTCGGATTCAAATTCGGAAACCGTCGGGCTCCAAATTGACCTTTGCCTGAAAAGCGGCAAGAGTGCCCGCGCGGTCGAGCTTGTTACCAATGCTGAATTGAAAGGGCCTGAGAAATACGCGCTCGTCTCGAAAGTTGCCAATTCGCTGATCGACTCGAATGAACCAGACCAGGCGCTCAAGCTGATCGGCACAATCCGCGAATCGGCAGTTTCGTCCGGTAATCAGGAGCTCTTGGCAAAAGTATTGATGGGCATGGGCGAGCGGCTGAAAGATAGGGTTGAGCCGCTGGAATGGCTTGTCGATTTATACCGCCGTACTGCCGACAACAATCTCTCCGAAGCGCAATCGCAATTTGCCGACGCTCTTATCAATGCCGGAGAGTTCCAGCGTGCCGAAGCGACGCTCAACGAATTATTGGAGCGCGAGCCGGATAACGAACTGGCTCGCCAGCGCCTCGGTCAGCTCCAGAAAAAGCTGGGCCGGGCATCCTCTGCGCCGGCGGAGCTCGATGCAGGCGCGTTTCAGCCTCCCGTGCGTGATCCTTTGATCGGCCCTTCTGTGCCCGCTGAGACTCCAGCAAATGAGATGGGTCTTGATGAAGAGACTCAGCAATTCATCGCCCAGGCTCTCACGGATGTGGATCTGTTTTCGAGCTATGGGCTCTCTCAAAAAGCAATTCAGCTGCTCGAGACTATTCTGCAGCGCGTTCCAGGGCACGCGCCTACGCTGGAGCGCCTGCTGGACCTGTCCCTCGGTTCCGGTAACGATCGCCGTACCGCGGAGCTCGCTGCGCAACTCGAGCAAATCTATACTCAGCGCGGCGATGCCAAAAATGCCGAACGGTTCACCGAACTACGCCGCCGGTATCAGAGGGTTTCCGGCGCCACGGAAGAAGAATTGGCTGCCAGTCCTGTGGCGAGTGCGCCAGTTCCATCCGCGCCCGTTCGCTCGAGGCCCATTCAGGCGGCCGCTCCTCCAGAATTTTCCATTGAGGACACGACTGCGCCACAGATGGTATCGAGCGCCCCACCGGCGGCTGAGCCGGAGATTGACCTCTCGGACGAATGGGAAAGCCTCACTTCGAAATCCGAGCCCGCCGCTCCAGCTGCTGAAGCGCCTGCCGAGCCGGAAGTGGAAATGCCTGAGTTCGATCTTGAGCTTGTTGCACAGCCCGCTGGGAGCAACGAGGCGATCGACACCGAGACCCTCATGGATCAGTTAGTTGCCGAAGTGGAAGGCTTGGAACTACCACCTTCCGAGCACTCTGCCAGCGCCTCAGCCCTCGTGGAGCAGATTCACGCGATGCAGCCCCCAGCAGTCTCGAAGAGCGCTACGAGTCGGCCGCATCCGCCAGCAGCAGCTTCTTCCGACGGCGCTTCGGCAAACACGGATCAGTTAAGCGAGGTTTTTCAGGAATTCCGCGCCGAGCTCGGCGAAATGGAGCAGCAAGAGCAGGGTGAGGACCTGGAGACGCACTACAATCTCGGAATTGCCTATCGCGAAATGGGCCTGCTCGATTAGGCCATTGGCGAATTCCAGAAGGTCGCCAAGGCCGTGCAGGATGGCCAGCCGTTCCCATACGCGATGCAATGTTGCACTTTACTGGGTCTCACGTTTACCGACAAGATGGAACCCAAGATTGCCGCGCTCTGGTATCAGCGAGCCCTCGAATTGCCCGGATTAGAACAGGAAACTATCATCGCCTTGCGATATGATTTGGCCGTCGCTGAAGAACAGGCCGGCAACATCGACGCCGCACTCGAAAGCTTCCGGCAAGTCTACGCGATGAATATCGACTACCGTGATGTTTCTGAGCACATTTCCGCTCTTCAAAAACACTGAAATAAAATTGGCACATCGTCTCCTTCGCGCACTGTTACTCCTGCTGTGGCTCGAACTGGGACTGCTCATCATCCTGCTTCCCTGGACTACGTTTTGGGATGCGAATTATTTTCTCAATCGCTATCCATCATTGATTCCCATTTTGCTGAATTCGTATTTGCGCGGGGCGATTTCCGGATTAGGCGTCGTGGATGCGGTGCTTGCGATCGATGCGTTCCGTCGTAAGCATCCGGCCGCGGTGCGCAATTAGCTCTCCGCTTCCCGATGGTTCTCTGCTATGTGACCGACAGGCATCTCCTCCCAGGAAGTTCTTCTTCGAAATTGCTCCGCAGTGTCGAATACGCGGCCGCAGCCGGACTTGATTGGATACAGCTCCGCGAAAAGGATCTCACTGCGGGGCAGCTCGCAACTGTTGCGCGAGATGCGATCTCGGCTCTTGCGCGCGCTGCGCGCACCGACTCAGTGAGGCCGCGGCTTATCGTGAATGATCGGATCGACGTGGCGCTCGCTGCTGGTGCTGCAGGAGTTCATCTTTCCGGTGCTTCAATTCCGGCGAACGATGCCATCCGCTGGCTGCGTGCTGGCAATGCTCCCCGCGAATTCAAAGTGGGCGTCTCTTGCCACAGCCTGGCTGAAGCTCGGGACGCAGAAGCCGCCGGTGCAGACTACGTTTTCTTTGGCCCCATCTATGAGACGCCTTCGAAGGCGAATTTTGGGCAGCCGCAGGGAATCGAGAGGCTCTCCGAAGTCTGCCGCAGTGTGCGCATCCCCGTCTTGGCAATCGGTGGCATATCAGAATCCAATGCGCGCGCCTGTTTGCATGCCGGAGCGGCAGGAGTCGCGGCAATTCGCTTGTTTCAGGAAATTTCAGACGCAGATGAGCTCAGGGCCCTCGTGTCGCGCCTTCGTAGCCTGGCCTAGTTTGTTCAATATCCTCGTCACACCTGCTGAATCCTTTTCATCTGCACCCTATCCGATAGTCAGGTGGTTTATCTTTAGATCTCTGTAGCTTCGAGACTACTCTTGCGAGGAAGCACTCGTGAAAACTCGAACTGCGTGGCTCTGGATTATCATCGCAATCGTCGTGGTGGCCCTGTGCGCTGTATTCGTCGTCTCGCGCATGAGCATCAGTGCGCTCGACTCACCCGGCCGCCAAGAAACTCGCCTTGCGACTTTTGCGAAACACCGCATCATCGCTCGCCAGGCGGCACGGATACATATCGTTGAACCCGCGGCCTCCGAAGCCAGCGCGAATACCGGCCAGGTCCTCTTCTCGGTCGAGTGCGCGACCTGTCATGGCAAAGATGGCCGGTCGCCAACTCACATCGGGTAATCGATGTATCCGCGCGTTCCCGATCTTGGTTCTTCCGAGATTCAGTCATGGTCCGACCCCCAGCTCTTTTGGATTATCGAGAATGGAGTGCTCCTGAGCGGAATGCCCGGCTTCCGCAAATTCAATACCGATGACCAGTTGTGGCATCTTGTCCATTACATTCGCACGCTACCCAGTCATCCGCAGCAGTGATGCTCGCTCCTACTGCTATTCCTGATCTCACGTCTCGTTTACTTTCAGAGTGATCCGATACCCAACGTTTCTCCGGCTGCGCTTGCTCGTGCTAGACTGTTTTCCCAAGCCCCAGAAAGACAGTTTGGTCATACCTCCAATGCCCAAAGAGCTATTCGGAACCGACGGGATTCGCGGAGTGCCCGGAAAATATCCGCTCGACGATGTGACACTTTTTCGCACCGGCGTCGCTCTTGGCGAATACCTTTGTGAGCATCACGATGCCGCAAAATCGCTGCGCGTGCTTATCGGGATGGACACGCGCGAGTCTGGGCCGAAACTCGCGAGTTGTATTGCTCAAGGCTTACGTGTCGCTGGTATTGAGC
The DNA here is from genome assembly GCA_030037335.1 of Candidatus Acidiferrales bacterium. GTDB lineage: Bacteria > Acidobacteriota > Terriglobia > Acidiferrales > UBA7541 > DAHUXN01. The sequence goes on from JASHRN010000113.1 coordinate 6,156, forward strand.
CAATCTCAGCGGGAATTGTCACTACCCCGGGAGTCGCCTGGCTCGTTCACACCGAGGATTTCTCGGGCGGTGTCGTGATTTCCGCATCGCACAATCCCTATCACGACAATGGAGTGAAGCTGGTCTCCAGCCGCGGAATGAAATTTCCAGACGTGGCAGAAGCTCAAATCGAGTCGCGCATCCTCGCGGCACAGAAAGGCAATTCGCCCATTCCGCAACTGAGCGGCGATGGTCTTCCTCCCACGTTGGCTTTGCACAATGATTATCTTGCTGCGTTGCGGCACAAGGCCTTTGGAAGCGGAGACCTCTCCGGCATGAAAATTGTGCTGGATTGCGCCAATGGCGCGGCAAGTACGCTGGCACCGGACTTGTTCCGATCGATGGGCGCGGAGGTTGTGGCCATTTTCGACAATCCCGACGGTAAGAACATCAATGCGGAGTGCGGATCTTTGCATCCGGCACAAATGCAGGAAAAAACCGCCCTTTCTGGCGCGGATTTGGGAGTAGCATTCGACGGCGACGCCGACCGCGCCGTGTTTTCCACCTCCAGCGGCCGCTACGTCGATGGCGACGCCGTGTTGTTCGCTGTTGGCTGCTACATGAAGAAGCAAGGAAAACTCAAGGGCGACACGATTGTCGGCACTTCCATGTCGAATCTCGGATTGGAAAGAGCCCTTGAGCGCGACGGGCTCAAACTAGCCCGCGTCCCCGTTGGCGACCGGTACGTGCTCGAGAAAATGCTCGAGATCAACGCCAATTTAGGCGGCGAACAATCCGGCCATGTCATTTTCCTCGACGATTCAACGACCGGCGACGGCATGCTCACCGCCGTCAAAATGGCCTCGCTCGTCTCGAAAACCGGCAGGCTCGATCTGCTTCTCGAGGGCCTCACGGTCTTCCCGCAAAAAATTGTGAGTATTCGTGTGCGCGCGAAGCCACCGCTCGAATCTCTTGCCGTCGTTTCCCGGGCGATCGCCGAAGCCGAGCAGAAGCTCGGCCATTCCGGCCGCGTCGTTGTCCGTTATTCGGGAACCGAGCCACTCGCCCGCGTCATGGCCGAAGCCGAGCAGCAAGCGGATGTGGATCGATACTGCACCTCCATTCAAAACGCTATCCGAACCTCCATCGGTGCCGACTAAGGTCCTTACCTTCATTTGTTTTCCAAGCCTCTTGCTATCGCATTTACAAAGTCGTAAAGTGCTTCGCAAAAATAGGACCCTGAACTTACACGAGGCGCACGGCTATGAAGCCCAGAATAGCTTTCGCTTTGACTCTTTCCCTTCTTGTTGTGACCAGCATCTCACCGGCAAGGCCATCGGAGCAGAGCACAAACTCCTCTGCTTATCCGAATTCGACGGATGGCCTTCAAAAACTGGTGTGGGATATGGTGGCCGCGCAGAAGAGTGGCGGCGACGGGGCGCTCGCGCCCTATCTTCAATCGCTCGCGCTGCCAAACAGCGCGGCATGGTTTTCCGAGGCCTTCGGCCAGGACAATGGTTCTCAACTCGCCGTCTTTTATGATGCATGGACGAGCGCCCGGAATTTCCAGATTGCAGGAGACCTTGCGCGCGCGGCCGCGTCTCAGATGACCGATGTCGCTGCCATGAGCTTCACGCGCCCGGGCGATTTGGGCGCTGCCGATAAGGACAACTACTTCCTCGGTCTCTTAAAACAGCCGCAGACGCTCTATGTTGTGAACTTCAGCTCTACAAGCGGAGCATCGTTGCGTTGGGCCTACTTCGTCTACGTTGATGGAGCTTTTCGTTATTTGGGTCCGCTAGCGGATTTGCGTCTTGCTTCCTCACTGATGTCATCAAATCCCTCTTCCACCACCGAATTGGTGCGGCGGGTCCGGGTGAGCGGAAATATAGCCGAGGCGCGCGTGACGCATCGCGTTCCGCCCGTTTATCCGCCTGACGCTCTTTCGGGGCGCCTGGAAGGCTCCGTTGACCTTCACACAGTAATCGGCGCGGATGGATCCGTGCAGTCAGTGGACGCAACAAGCGGCAACCCCGTTTTTGTCGCTGCAGCGGAAGCGGCGGTGCGTTCAATGGAAGTTCGATCCCCTGTTGTTGAATGGACAGCCCGTCACGGTCGACACGACCATCGCCATCAATTTTCACCTGCCGCCCTCAGCGGAAGTGCAGCCAGGTTCTTCTGCGCCCTACGCTTCAATCCCTTCTTATCCCGAGTCATCGGGGGGACTGACGAAAATGATGAAGCAGATGCTTGATATCTCGCAGCACGGAAAAGAGGAAGACCTGCAGCCGTTCTTTCACGCCTTGCTCATTCCCAATCCCGACTCGTGGTTCCCATCACAGTTTGGTGACACCCAAGGCACGCAATTCGCGCAGGAGTATCAGGAAGTCCAGAACTACATCGCTTCGTTTTTCAAACAGGCTCTGCAGACAGATACGGGCCTCAAATATGACACTGTTGACGTGCGGCGATTCCGCGACTCGTGCGATTCCGGCGCCAATGAATTCGAATACCCGGTCCTCGCCTCGCGGGCGGAGCGGACCATTCCGCTCTATGAAGTCCGGTTCATAAAGGGCACGACCTATCGCTGGTTGTTTCCGTTTGCGTATATCGATGGTGGTTTTCGCTACCTTGGTAACTTACAAGTCAAGCAGCCGGACAATCGTGTCTATGGCCAGGATATCCAATGGCCGAAGCTGATACACGAGGTTCCACCGGTATATCCCATGGCTTTCAACGCGACGCGTCCGAACAACAGCGACGTGGTGAAGCTGTGGGGCACGATTGGAGCCGACGGAAGCGTCACTGGCCTCCACGTGATCCAAGGTACCTGCGCCTACGTCGAAGCGACGATTAATGCGGTGAAGAAATGGAAATTCACGCCGCTTATGGTTGACGGCAAGGCGCAGTCGACCACCTATCCCTTCCAGTATAGTTACGGCCCTGGGCAGTGAGCATCGCTTGACCATAGCGGGTGGTCTTCGTTTTCTGTGAATACGGCACGAGGAAAAATCTGGAGACGGAACGGCTTAGCCGTCCAGCGCCCAAGTGGTCGGCTGGCACTCTTCGCAGGCAATTTCAATCTGCTCGAGCGCTTTGAGAATGTCGGAAACTCGCGGCAGTTCCCCATCATCCTCCACAATCCACTTCGCATAAAGCTCGCCGTATCGGTCGGCGACAAAGACTCCCTGGAGCTGAAGTCCCTCTGTGCTCAGTGCCTGCTCGCCCAAATAGCGCGCAATGGAATGGCCGCTCGCATCGGTTCCGGCGATCACTTCCGGAGGCAGCGCGGCTGGCAGGCCCCTGAGTGGAACCTGTTGGAACACAACCAACCCCACCGTCTCTTTCTCCTTCCAGTCCTTCGCATACGCGATCAGCTGCTTCAGAAATTCCCAGGATGCTGGGGAATCCGCCCGCAGTACGGCAATCACTCGATTACGCTTCTGTTTGAAGTCCCAAGCTGAAACGTCCCGCCCATCAAACGTGCGGAACGTCAGCGCCGGAATCTGATACCGGATTCGAAGATTTTCTTGCATAAGGGTTGCCTGTAAACGTTTACTGTACCACTTGGAGGGCACGCGGCTGAAAGAAATCGCCGACCTGTGTCTCGCAGTGGATACTGGCTATGACGTGGGTTAGGGGATGTGGGTTGCCCTAGCTTTT
>JASHRN010000114.1 GCA_030037335.1 Candidatus Acidiferrales bacterium
GAGGATCCGATCGAGTTCATTCATCCGCACAAGAAAGCGACGATTCATCAGCGCGAACTGCATACGGATACGCCGTCGTTTGCGCTTGCGCTGCGCGCCACGCTAAGGCAGGCGCCGAGAGTTGTTCTGGTGGGCGAGATGCGTGACCGGGAGACGACGGAAATTGCAATGGAAGCGGGCGAAACTGGGCACCTCGTGTTCTCAACGTTGCACACGATCGACGCCGCGAAGACGATTGAACGCGTGGTGGGAGCTTTTCCGGTGAGTGAACAGGGCGTGATTCGGGCGCGTTTTGCGAAAACGTTCCGCTACATAATTTCTCAGCGCTTGCTGCCGCGCAAAAGTGGAGAGGGTCGCATTCCCGCCATCGAAATTCTGAAATCCACCATGCGAACGCGCGACTACATTCAAAACGGCGAGGCGGAAGGGAAGAGCCTTACAGACGCGATGCGTGACGGCTCGACCGAGGGCATGCAGGATTTTGACAGCGATATCGAGCGGCTGGTTCGCGCCGGAGAGATCGATTGGGAAACGGCAATGATGTACGCAACGAATTCCGGCAACCTGCGATTGCAGCTCGCGGATTTTGCGGATCCCGGCGCTGCGCGGACGCCAGCGGCTCCTCAGAGTTCCTCGAAAGCTAGTGAAGTTACCGCCCCTCCGGCTGAAGCTGAAAACGCTCCCAAGCAGTGAACATCACCTGCAAGTCTAATCGAAAATCTCAGAGATAAGCGGCTCTTAAGAGAACAATGAATTGAATTCCCGGGATGTTCTTTCCGCTCAGGCGTTCGTCATTCCCTCATTGCAAGAGTGCCACGTCAAACAATCGCGAGCAAGTGGTTAGAATCGTCAGTCTGTCTATTCTAGTTGTCTGCCTTTTGTTTCGGGGAGGGCGAGGGTGAGGAGGGCGGCGATTAGGAAGGCAGCGCCGAGCATGAAGAAGGCGTGGCCGAGGCCGACTTCGATTGCGAGACTGCCCACGGCGAAAGGCGCAACGGCGGAGATTCCGCGGCCCACGTTGTAGCTCAGACCCATCGCCGTGGCGCGAATCTCTGTGGGGAAAATCTCTGAAGTGATGGCGCTAAAGCCGGAGAAAAATCCAGTGCCGAAAAAGGCCACGGCTGGTCCGAGCAGAAGTAGCCACAGTGCGCTGTGGACGATGCCATATATCGGAGTGAGAATCGCTGCGGCGACCAAGTACAAGAAGTACGTTCGGCGGCGGCCGAAGACGTCGGCTGCAAAGCCGAACAGAACATATCCGAGCCATTGCCCGACGCCGATAATCAGCAGCCAGCCGTAGGTGGTCGCAATGCTGAGGCCGCGGCCTCCTTGCGAAACCGGCAGGGAAAAGTACGCGGGAATCCAGGTGAATAGGCCCCAGTAGCCGAGCATGCTGAATGTGTTCATCGCGGTGGCGAGGAGGCCGTTCCAGCGAATGTCTTTTCGCCACATGACGCTGACAGGCACTTTGCGGGTACCGGCTTCGGTGGAAGCGCCCTGCCGCTTCCAAATTTCCGGCTCCGGCACGCGGCGTTGAATCCATAGGGCCATCAGCGCAGGTAAAACGCCCACGAAGAATACGCCGCGCCATCCCCAGCGCGGCAAAATCGCCCAAGCCACGCCCGCGGCGAGCATTCCTCCGATGGCCCATGTGGATTGCATCAGCCCGAGCGCTTTGCCGCGATGCTTGGCCGGCCAGGTTTCCGCTACAAGTGCAGCGCCAGCCGTCCATTCGCCGCCCATTCCCAGCCCCAAAATAATGCGGAAGATCGCTAGCGCCATCACGCCGTGTGCGAAGCCGCACGCGGCGGTCGCTATGGAGTAAATCACGATGGATGTGGAGAGTGAGCGGGTGCGGCCGATGCGGTCGGCGACGAATCCGAAAATTACCCCGCCGACAGCCGATGCAATTAACGTGAGCGAACCGAGGAAGCCTCCTGTTTCTTTGCTGATGCCCAGGTCCCGCATCAAGTAGGCGAGGACCATCGAGTACAGCATCACGTCGAAGGAATCAAGCATCCAGCCCGCGCCGCCGGCGAGCAGGGAATCGCGCTCGGGCGCAGTCATCTGCTGCGGCCATTCCAGGCCGAGAATTTTTCGTGTGGGACGCTCGGCGGTGAGTCCTAAGGACAGGGCAATGGCTCCCGGGCTTCAGCTATCGGTGGCGGTTGTGCGCTGAAGCAGCGCCGCGATTCTACTCGCGCAAATGAGCGGGTTCAAATCATCTGGCTGGCAGGGAAGCTCAATCTGAGAAATCGAGGAAAGGCTTGCTGGGCTGGCGGCGGCTCTGTTAGGCTCGCCGCAACGATCGCGGAGGTTCTCCATGCCTCACTGCTCGAAGTGCGGAACTGTGGTGGACGCGGGAGCGGCGTTTTGCCATAACTGCGGCGCTTCCACAGGAGCCGCGGTAGCCGCGCCGGCGGGTGTCGCAATGCCGACGCAAACAGGTCTTTCGGAAAATGTCGCGGGATTACTCTGCTACGTTCTCGGGTGGATCACCGGACTGATTTTCCTGCTCATCGACAAGCGGCCATTTGTTCGCTTTCATGCGGCGCAGTCGCTAATCGCGTTTGGCGCGCTTCAGATCATCAGCATCATCCTGACCATGGGATTCGTTGGCGGCAGCGTGTTTAGCGGCGCATTTTCCTGGTCGGCATTCGGCTTTTGGATCACGATGCGGCATCTGGTTGTCTTGATAGCCTTCATTGCGTGGATCGTCGGCATGATTAAGGCATATCAGCACGAGCGATTTCGTTTTCCCATCGTCGCGGACTTCGCTGACCAAATTGTCGGCAAGCAAAGCTGATTCGCATCGCACACAGAATGGAGTCGCCATCCATCCCCGGTGAAGCGAACTAACGTCATTCCAACGAAGTCCTATGCGGTTCTGTTAGCCGGCGTCTTCGTTCTTTTCCTCATTGTCGGTATTGTTGTCGACGTTGAAGGGTTGGGCCGCCAATCCGACCTGAGTTTTGCTCTCATCACGTTGATCACCAGCGCATTCGTGGTGGTTTACACCATATCGGGATTCGCTCTGCGCAAGAAGGCGTGGAAGGCAATCGTGCCGTTGTACATCGTGCATCTGGTCCTCCTGAACGTGGTTGGATACTTGCTTCCTGCGCCACCAGAACCGAAAGTACTTGATGCGTCGCAGATTGTTCGTTTGCATGCGCGACTTCACCTCGACGGCAGCGCGATTCTGGCTTCCCTCGCGTTCGGTTTCGCCTGCGTGCTCTACTTTACGATTACCCAGGTCAGAAGGTACCTTCGCGCGCGGGTGGAAATCGAATTGGCCACCGAAATTCACCACGTGCTCGTGCCGCAGATTGAAACGCAGATGGGAGGGTACGAATTCTACGGCCGTTCATCCGCGAGCGGAGATGTGGGCGGCGATTTGATTGATGTGGCTGGCTCGGAGGACCACTGGGTAGCGTATCTGGCAGATGTTTCGGGGCATGGAGTGGCGCCCGGAGTGGTGATGGGGATGGTCAAGAGCGCAGCGCGGATGCTGCTGGCCTCAGGCGGGGATTCGCGATGCTTTCTTGGACGTTTGAACGAGGTGCTCTATCCTCTGAAGAAACCCGATATGTTTGTGACGTTTTGCTTCGTTGCGCGAAACGGCGAAGGTTTGCGAATTGGGCTAGCAGGGCACCCGCCGATTCTCCATTTTTCGGCGAGGACGAAGTCCGTAGTGCAGGTCGAAAGCCCCAACATGCCGATGGGAATTATGACCAGCGGAGAATTTGAAACCTGCGAATTGCAAGCAGAGGCGGGAGATGTCTTCGCTTTGTATACGGATGGTTTGTTGGAAACGGCAAATGCATCGGGCGAAGAGTTTGGGCTGGCGCGCTTCCAGCAGGAATTTCAGAAGCACGGCGCGGGACCACTCGAGGGAATTTGCCGTGCATTGGAAGAAGCTGTCGCCCGGCACGGCGCGCAATTCGACGATCAATCGCTCCTGCTGATCCGAAAGCTCTAGCGGTCCGTCGCATCGCGATTGCGAATGCAAGGCGATTCATCGAAAACGCAGAGCGATGCGGTGAGCGTCGAAGCGTGGTTCCATGAGGCGATGGCGTCGCGGACTTCGCCGACCAAATGGCCGATAAATAAGCGCAATTGCTGCTCAGCAGGGGTTCTGCTACGCTTGTTTGCAAATTTCGGAGAGGTGTCCGAGCGGCTTAAGGAGCACGCTTGGAAAGCGTGTGTAGGAGAAATCCTACCGTGGGTTCAAATCCCACCCTCTCCGCCATTCCTCAGTGAATAAAATCGGCGGCGTTTACGCACGTAGTATTGTAGCGGATTGCTTTGGGGCCAAACAGCGCTGCACAGGACGGCTTACCTTAGACATGGAATTGCATTTTTGTTTTTTCAAGAAAGTACTTTTGTACTATTGACGCCAGAAAGCACGCTGATAGAGTCCATTCACCTAGGGTAGCCAGCCCTCAGGCCTAGATAGGTACATGGAGGTGCTGGTATGAAACGAGGATTGCTGTTAACCCTTTTGGTCCTAGGTTTGCCCACGGTTGCATTAGCAAATCCCATCGACTTTAGTAGCGGAACCTTCTCAAGCGGCACAATCAGCGGTACGCTCGGAGGCGGTCTTGATGTTTCAGTGGTTGGAAGTCTGGCCACCATCACTTTTGATACCGGAGCTTTAACAACGGCGAGCGCTTGCGCTATTCCTGGTGCGACATGCTTCGATTTCAGCGGCGGTTCGGTGACAGTTATGGTCGGAGCCGTTACGGTATTTACCGACGTCCTCAACGGGGGACTTGTAGCCCAAACTGGCAATAGTGTCATGATGGGTGCAGGTCTTCACCCCAACACCATGGTTTCAAACGGCGACGCGACGGACACCTTCACGTTCAGTGGTGACAACTTGGAGGCTGGGACTGCCGGACTCACTGGGGTCACCATGCCCGAACCCGATACATTGTTGTTGTTAGGTTCTGGCTTGCTCGGTCTGGCTGGCGTCATCAAGTGGCGTCGAAGCGTCTGCTGATTCGCTAGCGCGCGGATCTAGCCCCGAACTTGCCAGTTTCCACGGAGTGCTAAGCCAACCGTGGCGTCACGCAGTTCATAATGCAGCCAACGGGACGCCTGTGCTTGTGCGGGAGCACAGGTGATCCACTCTGTTCCAATCTTGACGTGATATTAGTCGTTTGTACTATTTGTTGCAGTTGGAAATAGAGTGGGCTGCAACGCCGCTGGAGGCTTTCAAATGCGCGGAATTGCGAGCACCAAGGCAGCACCGCACAGTCGCGAACCATACGGGCGACAAGACGGCTGCGTTGGAATGCAGCGCAAGCACATTCGTCGCCGCAAAGCGATCGCCGGGAATAAACAATTCGAGAAAAGCGGCGCCTCGTCTAACGAACGGTAATTCTCTGCGAACTGCGGTTCCTGCTGCGCTCAAGCCTCCTCCGCAAGCCCGAAAACACGCCTGCGGGCCCATTCCGACCTGTCCGAAGGTACAGTATTTTGGGCCCGTACTAAATCCGGACTCCAGGTACAGTTGGCGCGCTTTGTTCGCCGTAGCCGGGCATTCGCGTCATGGCTATTCCAGCAGCGCGTGGCACGCGCACCATGCGCTGCGCATTGCTGAAAATTCACAAAGTCTGTCTTGACAGCGGGAGGGGAAGTGAAGTTCAATGGATCTCTAGTTGAAACTAAGTTACAACTAGAAAGTACGGATTTTTGGCATTTCATTGCCTACGGTCGAGAATTCGTGCTGCCGTGGGTGTTCGCGGAAATAAGAACGGTCCTCACGACGAAACCTTTTGGCGAAGGGTCATGAGGACCGCGAATCGACAACCCCGATAGGCTGGCGATCGCTGCTATTATACATGCGCGCGGCGGCCGCGGGCATTCGAGGAGAAAGTTTTTCAACGTGGTCGAAAGCCGATCTGTCAGTACCGTCGGTAGGCGCAGCTCTTCGCGTGCGAAGTTTTCTTTGCGTCAACACCGTCTCGCGTCGGCGGCCATACAACTTGCGTGTAGGTTCCTGAGTTGTCCTAGGATGGATCAGTGGGCGATTTCCGGAAATCCTATCTCCGGCTCGGGCTCCGGATCTTTCAGCGCTTGCTCAATCGCTGTCAGCAGCCGGGCTCCATTGTGCGCTTTGGAGACCACTCGCCGTATACCGGCATTCTTGGCCTGCTCTTCAATCTCGGGCGACGCATGCAGTGTAAACATAATCATTCGCATTTCCGGAGTGGTCTTTTTGATTTCGCGTGCCGCACGCATTCCGTCCATCACCGGCATGGCTAAATCCAACACGACTAAATCCGGATGCTGCTCTTTCACCTGTGCCACAGCCTCACT
>JASHRN010000115.1 GCA_030037335.1 Candidatus Acidiferrales bacterium
TAAGGCTAGGGTAAGCAGATTCCTGCTTCCCTACAATGCGGCCAAAAAATTCGCGCAGCTTAAGCGATACTGCTGACGACGATGCTTCGCAGACCAAACTTGCCGGGTTTCTGTGCCCAGAAAAGGCGAGTTGGTCGGTTCTAGTACCGCCAACTTTTGCAAATTTTGTCCGGTCTCCGCCTACTTTACTGCTGCGCTGCAACAGGCGTAGGCTTAGCCATCGCTTCGGCCCCATCAGCAGCTTCGGAGGACAACATGCATGCCCGCGTAACGCAATTCCACATTGTGCCCGAGCAACTCTCGCAATTTCTCTCCACCGTCCAGGACGCCATTCCCCACGCGCGCCAGCAAAATGGTTTTCGCGGGCTTCTTGTTCTGCGCGGAGACGGCGGCGTATCTTCCATTGATGTTCGCGTGATGTCCATTTGGAATTCCATAGAAGACCTGCGCGCTGGCGAGCAGAATTTTTATTTCTATCAAGCGCTCGCCAAAGTGATGTCCGCGGCGAAAGGCTTCCCGCTCATCGAGAGTCAGGAGATTCTTCTGGCGGATCTGGGCAGCCCAATGCGAGCAGCGGCCCATGGCAGCGATGCTTCCAAGGAAGAGACTCATTTTTGAAAAATTCCGAAGCAAACAGCTGATTCTTGACCCCGCAGGACTCGGCCAGTAAGCTAGGTGTTTCCTGAAAGCGCCGCCGCGGCCGATGTGTAACTGTAACATCTGAGGTCGTGCGGCGCTCATCAGGCGAGAAAAAATGAGCACCATAGAAATTACACTGCCGGACGGTGCCAAGCGCGAAGTTGCAAGCGGCACTACGCCTGCGGAGATCGCACGCCAAATTTCTCCGCGCCTGGAAAAGGAAGCGCTCGTCGCGCGAGTGGACGGCCAGTTGTGGGATCTTTCGCGTCCGCTTGAAGAGAGCACTTCGCTCGCTATTCTCACGCCCAAGGACGCCGACGCAATTCAAGTCTTGCGCCATTCCGCGGCGCATTTGATGGCTGCGGCTGTCATCGAGCTTTTTCCGAACGTGAAGCTCGGCATCGGGCCGCCTATCGAGAACGGATTTTTCTATGAGTTTCTCCGCGATCAACCATTTACTCCCGAAGATCTCGAGCGCATCGAAAAGAAAATGCATGAGCTCGCTTCGCAAAATATCCCTAATGAGCGAAAGCTTGTGCCGAAGCCCGAGGCGCTGAAGCTTTATCGCGAATCGAAGCAGGAATTCAAGTGCGAGCTGGTGGAGGAAAAAGCCATCGAACCCATGGTTTCATTTTACACCACGGGGAAATTTATCGATTTCTGCCGTGGCCCGCACATACCCTCCACGGGAAGAATCCGTGCTTTCAAATTGATGAATGTCGCAGGCGCGTATTGGAAAGGTCAGGAAGGCAATCCGCAGATGCAGCGGATTTATGCGGTCTGCTTTTACACACAGGCCGAGCTCGATGAATATCTGCACAAGCTCGAAGAAGCCAAGCGTCGCGACCACCGCAAACTTGGCTCAGAACTGGATCTTTTCAGTATTCAGGAAGAGGCCGGCCCTGGGCTAATTTTCTGGCATCCCAAGGGCGGACTCATCCGCACCATTGTTGAAAATTGGCTGCGCGAGGAACTGCTGCGCCGTGGCTACGATTTGGTTTTCACTCCGCACGTGATGCGCCTCGATCTGTGGAAGACCAGCGGCCACACCGGTTTTTATCAAAACAGCATGTTCAGCCCCATCGAAATTGAAAAGGCTGATTACCAGATCAAGCCGATGAATTGCCCGGGCCATATTCTGATTTACAAGTCGCATCTGCGCAGCTACCGCGACTTACCGCTTCGCTATGCGGAACTCGGCACGGTTTACCGCTACGAACGCTCCGGCGTGCTGCATGGATTGCTGCGCGTGCGCGGTTTCACGCAGGACGATTCGCACATTTTCTGCCGTCCCGACCAGATCGAATCGGAGGTCGAAGGCTGCCTCGATTTCGCTTTTGCGGTGATGAAGACGTTTGGATTCGATCGCTACGAAGTGGAACTTTCGGAATGGGACGCTGCGCATCCGGAAAACTATGCGGGAAAAGCGGAAGACTGGAACCGCGCGACCGCTGCGCTTTCCGGCACGCTCAACCGCATGAAAATTCCATTCAAACGCATTCAGGGCGAAGCGGCATTTTACGGACCTAAGATCGACGTGAAGCTCATCGATGCGATTGGCCGCCCGTGGCAACTCACGACTGTCCAATTCGATTTCAATTTGCCAGCGCGTTTCGCGCTGGAATACGTCGGCGAAGATGGAGCGCGCCACCAGCCGTTGATGGTTCACCGCGCGCTACTCGGTTCCGTCGAGCGCTTTTTCGGAATCCTGATTGAGCACTACGCCGGCGCATTTCCGACTTGGCTCGCGCCCGTGCAGGTGAGTATTCTGCCGGTGAGTGGCAAATTCTCGGACTATGCGAAATCCGTAGAAATAAAATTACGCGAGAAACAGATTCGCGTGCATCTGGACGACCGCAACGAGAAACTGCAAGCGAAAATCCGCGATGCGCAACTGCAAAAGATTCCGTACATGCTGATCGTGGGCGGCAAGGAAGCCGAGTCAGGTTCTGTTTCGGTTCGGCATCGCTCCAAAGGCGATCTCGGCCCGCAGCCGCTCGATGAATTCATCGCCACCATCTGCCGCGAAATCGAAGCGAAGAGTTCGAGCTAGTCGCGCCCGCTCAAATTGATTTCGATGTCTATGCCTATGCATTCCGGTTTGCAGCTTCGCCTTGCCACACTGGCTGATATTCCGGCATTGGCTAAGCTGATCGACCTCTCCGTCCGCGGACTGCAGATGCGGGACTATTCTCCAGCACAGATCGAGCTTGCGCTGAAGCGAGTCTACGGAGTCGATACGCAGCTGATTGCGGATGGGACTTACTTCGCTGTGGAGGCGAAGGCTGCCAGCAGCTCCACGCCGGTTCTCGTTGGATGCGGCGGCTGGAGCAGGCGCAAGACGCTTTACGGCGGAGACGCCTGGAGTCAGCGCGAGGATGACTTGCTCGACCCTGCGGGTGATGCGGCGAAGATTCGCGCCTTTTTTGTTCATCCTGATTGGGCGCGCCGCGGCCTTGGCACGATGATTCTCGATGCTTGCGAAGCGGCTGCGCGAGAAGCAGGCTTTCGCCGCTGCGAAATGGGCGCCACTCTAACAGGCGTGCCTTTTTATCGTACAAAAGGTTATATCGAGCTAGAACACCTTGAAGTTCCGCTGGCCGCAGGTGAATCGCTTCCCATCGTCCGCATGGCGAAGAGCTTCTAACGCTTTTCCAAAGTGAATGAAGCTACTCGTAGTCGGAAAGAGTGCGGGCCATCAGGCGCAGGCGGTCATCAGCGCGGGCGAAGATGCTGCCCAATTCAAATTTGCCGCCACCGTCGCGGCATCCGGCTTTAACGCCAGTGAGAATTTCGATTCCTTCATCGATGGTTGCAACCGAAAATATGTGGAACTTGCCTTTGGCGACGGCGTCCACGATGTCGTCGCGCAGCATCAGGTCATCAATGTTTTCAATCGGAATTAGCACGCCCTGGGTGCCGGTGAAGCCTTTCACGCGGCAAACGTCGTAGTAGCCTTCGATTTTTTCATTCACGCCGCCGATGGGCTGGATGTCGCCCTGCTGATTGACGGAGCCAGTGACGGCAAGATCCTGGCGAATGGGCGCGCCGGAGAGCGCGGAAAGCAGCGCGTAAATTTCGGTTGAACTGGCGCTGTCGCCATCGACACCGGAATAGGATTGTTCGAAGCAGACGCTTGCCGCGAGCGAGAGTGGCTTATCCTGCGCGAACATGCGGCGCAGGTAGCCGGAAATGATGTGCATGCCTTTGTCGTGAATGCGGCCGCTGAGATTCGATTCGCGCTCGATGTTGATGATTCCCGATTTGCCAAGCGCTGCCGAAGCGGTGATGCGCACCGGCTTGCCGAAAGCGTAGCCGCCCAGCTCCATCACGCTAAGGCCATTTACCTGGCCGACGCGCTCGCCAGAAACGTCGATCAGGATCAGTCCCTTTTCGATCATTTCCTGAATTTTTGTCTCGATCAGATTGTGGCGGTCGATTTTGGCCTCGAGCGACTGGCGAACGTGAGCCGCAGTAACGATGGGTTCGTGTTCCTGGCGCGCCAGATAGCTCGATTCCCGGGCCACATCGGCGATATCGAAGAATCTCGCGGTGACTTTCCCTCGGCGGCCGGCCTGACGCACGCCATGCTCCATGAGCGCAGCGATCGCTTCGCGATTGAACGGCAGAAGATTTTCATCGTCGCAGAGCTTGCGCAGGCGCCCGCAATAATGCGCGATGACCTCGTCGCTCCACTTCATTTCCTCGTCAAACTCCACGCGTAGTTTGAAAATCTTCTTGAAATCATCCTCGAAGTTGTAAAGCAGTTCGTACATTTCACGGTCGCCGATCAGAACAATCTTCACGCGAATGTCGATCGGTTCGGGCTTCATCGCGGCGGTGCTGAAAGGGAAAAACACGTCGATGGGCTGGATTTCCAGTTTGCTGTGATTGAGCGTGCGTTTGAGCGTGCGCCAGACGCCCGGCTCGGTGAGCGTATCGAGCGCATACATGATGAGGAAACCGCCATCGGCGCGCAGGAGCGAGCCCGCGCGCAAATCCATGAAGTCGGAGCTCCAGCCGCCACGCGCATCATAGCTGCGATGAATCGTGCCAAAGAGATTTGCGTATGTGGGAATGGTCTCGAAAATGACTGGGCAGGATTCGCGCTCGCCATGCGCGAGGAGCACGTTTACGCCATAAACGCGAAAAGGATCGCGATCGGAGCGCTCGGGACGCAAAGCTGCGGCGGCATCCGAAGAGGGCGGCTGCTCTTCTTCGCCTTCACGTTCTTTGAATGGCTCGAGATTGTCCAAAATGTGATGGCGGACTTCTTCCAGATATTCCGCAACGTGCGAATCCGCATATTTTTCTTTCAATTCTTCGATGACGCCGTCCACCAGAACGGAAGCGGCTTCCTGCTCGAGATAGCTCATTTCGCTCGCGAGTTCGCGAGAAAGAGTAAGCGTCTTGCGGTAAACGACAGTGAACTCCTGGCGAAATTGGTCATACTTTCGCTCGAGTTCCTCAGCGGCAGCGCTCTCGATTTTGCCTTCCTGCACGAGCTTCGGAATTTCTTCGATCGGGACCATCGCGCCTTCGAGGACAGGGAAAATTTCTGGCAGAGCAACCGCGCCGACTTGCATGCGGCCGAGGGCGAATTGCTCGCGCGCAATGCGATGAGTGAAATCGTCCATCAACTCTTTTTCCCGTTGCGTGTAACGATCAACGATGCGCGCCTTCTGGCGCTGGAAAGGCTCGCCCTCGAAGACCTGCGGAATGCGCCGGCGAAGAAATTCGATGCCGGATTGCACTTCCTTGCGAAAGGCGTTGGCCTGGCCGGGCGGGAGAGTGATCAAGCGCGGGCGGTCCTGATTTTTGAAGTTGTTCACGTAGCAGCGGTCTGGCGAGAGCTGCGTTTTCGGTCCAATCCCTTCAATCATCCGGACAATCATGCCGCCGCGGCTGGTTCCTGTGAGGCCGCAGACGAATACGTTGTAACCTTGCGCGGTCATGTCGACGCCCATACGCAAGGCACGCAGTGCGCGCTCCTGGCCGATTTCGCTGCCAATATAAGGCGCTTCCGCGGAGCTGGCATAGGGAACTTTCGCTGGATCGCAGCGCCAGCGCAGTTGCTCAGGCGCGAGTTCCTTGATCTTCGGCGTTTTAGGATTCATCGAATTCCTGCAAAATTGCGCAACACCGAGGCCATCTCAGGTTGCGCCTGTGCATTATACGCATCTGAGCCGAAAACGAAGCGGAAACCGCAACGAGAATTGCGTGGAACGCAGGTTGTGCAGCCCGCGGCACCGCGCGGATTCGTCATGTACTTTCGGCGCGATGGCGCGCTCCAGCGTACAAATCGAGCAAGCTGGCGAACGTGGCGACAATGATCGGCCCCAGCACGATTCCGAGTAATCCGAATACGGCCATGCCTCCAATCACCGCAATGAAAACAATCAGGCCATTCATGCGTGCGCGACCGCTGAGAAAGAGCGGTCGCATGAGATTGTCAATTAGCCCGGCGACAACGGTGATGATGATGGCCAGCAGAATAGCTTTTCCCCAGTGTCCGCCAACAATTTCGCCGATCATTGCCGGAATCCAGATGACCAAGTCGCCGACCACCGGCAGAAGGGAGAAAAATGCGATCGCCACGCCCCAGAAGACCGGAGCCGTGATGCCTACGATGGCGAAGCCGATACCGCCCGCAAGCCCGTGAATGAGGGCCGTGGCGAGAGTCATCGTCACGCTGGCGAAAATCAGTTCGCGCGATTTGCCCACGACTTCCTCGCGTGAGTCGCGATCGAATGGCAGCACCTGACGCAGGCGCGTCATAATCTCCGCGCTGTCACGGAAAAAATAGAACATGGCGATGATGGTGACCACGAGGTCGAAAATGAAGATGGCGACGTTGCGCAGCACGATGCCAATTTTCGACGCCAAAAACGTTGCGCTCGCTTCAATAGCATGGTGCAAAAGTTGCGACAGGCTTTCCGGCGTCAGGCCGGGAATGTGAGCGGTGAGCCATTCCCAAGAGCGGTCGAACCGGCTGAGGCCGCCATTTCCGAGTCCGCGCTGCACGGCGGAGGCGGCCTGCAGACCTTGATGAACAAAAGAAATTCCTATGCCAATCGCCGGAACAATCAACAGCAAAGTGACGAGAACAGTGCAGGAGATCGCTGCGCGTCCGCGCCCCCATTCCTTTTCGATGCGCTTGTTCAGCGGATCGAACACAACGGCGAGAACCGCGGCCCAACAGAGCGGCGCCAGAAATGGTTCGAATACAAGATAGGTGAAATACAGGAGCAGCGCGATGATCAAATAGAAGAAGACAGCGCCGAGGCGTTGCTGTTGTATGGTGCGGTAAGGCAAGGAAGCTGTCGCGCTCCGTGTTTATTCAGGGTCTAAAGCAAAGAGCATCCTTAGTGTTCTTTGGCGCTTTGTCAACTGCGGGTTATGAATGGCTCATCGGGATGGCGTGGAATGGGCAGGCGGC
This sequence comes from Candidatus Acidiferrales bacterium, assembly GCA_030037335.1. Classification (GTDB taxonomy): domain Bacteria; phylum Acidobacteriota; class Terriglobia; order Acidiferrales; family UBA7541; genus DAHUXN01. Next base: position 7,079 of record JASHRN010000115.1, read on the forward strand.
GGCCTTGAATGCTACAATGATGCTGAAATTTGCTATGGCCGACCAACTCTGCAGACACGCCCGCACGATTCTCGTGGCCAAAGACGAGCATGAGGAGTACCGCGAGTGCCT
>JASHRN010000116.1 GCA_030037335.1 Candidatus Acidiferrales bacterium
GCATTTTCCCCTTCGGCCCTTGCACTTCAATGGCGCCGTCGCTCACCTGCACCTTCACTCCGGACGGCACAGGAATCGGCTTTTGTCCAATCCTCGACATGGCTCTACCACACCTCGCACAAAAGTTCGCCGCCGAGACCTTCTTTGCGCGCTGTCTGCCCGGTCATGATTCCGCGCGGCGTCGACAAAATCGACACGCCCATTCCTCCCACCACCGGGCGAATCTCCTTTTTCCCCACATACCGCCGGCAGCCTGGGCGCGAAATGCGCTTCAGATTCGTCAGCACACTGCGCTTGTCCGTCGCATAGCGAAAAGTGATACGCAGCACGCGGCGCTTGTTCTCATCCACGACTTTGTAATTCGAAACGTAACCTTCTTCTTTCAAAATTCGTGCGATTTCCACCTTCAAATTCGACGCGGGCAAATCAACGCGCGTATGGCGCGCACGCACCGCGTTGCGAATCCGCGTCAGCATGTCAGCAATTGGATCTGTGTTCATTATTCTTTTCCGTCCTTACCAGCTCGCCTTGGTCACTCCGGGAATTTCTCCCTTGAGCGCCAGACCGCGAAAGCAAATCCGGCACATCTCGAATTTCCGAAGAAAGGCGCGCGACCGCCCGCAAATGCGGCAGCGGTTCCGAATGCGAATCTTGTACTTCAACTTCTTGTGCATCTTGGCGCATCGTGCTGTAGTCGCCATTCGTTCTCCTTAAAAAAAACTTAATTCCGAAACGGCACGCCCATCAGTTTCAGCAGTTCGCGGCCTTCTTCATCCGACTTCGCCGTGGTCGTCAGCGTGATGTTCATCCCTTTGATTTTGTCCACGCGCGTGTAGTCGATCTCCGGAAAAACCAATTGATCCTTCAGCCCCAGCGTGTAATTCCCTCGCCCGTCAAACGAATTTCCCGGCAATCCCTTGAAGTCACGCACGCGCGGCAGCACGATGTTCGATAGCCGGTCGAGAAACTCGTACATCCGCTCGCCGCGCAGCGTAACCATGCATCCGATGGGCATACCCTTGCGAATTTTGAAATTCGCAATCGATTTCTTCGTGCGCGTGATTACCGGCTTCTGCCCCGTGATCTGGCCGAGCTCTTGTACAGCCACGTCGAGCAGCTTGATATTCTGGCTGGCCTCGCCCATCCCGATATTCACGGTAATTTTTTTCAGGCGCGGGACAGCCATCGAATTCGTGTAGCCAAAGCGCTTCGAGAGCGCCGGCATCGCGTCTTTTCGGTAGCGTTCATGTAAACGGCTGATCATTTACAAATCCTCTTACAAATCCTCTGAATACCGAGTCCCATGAATTTCTTAATTCTCAAATGTCGCGTTGCAGCGCCGGCAAATTCGCACCTTGCTTCCATCCGCCGCCAGCGAAGTTCCCAGCCTCGTGTGCTTCCCGCATCCGGGGCAAATCACCATCACATTTGAGACGTGAATCGGCCCTTCCTTGTCCAGAATTCCACCGCGAATATTCTTCGACGGATTCGGCCGCGTGTGACGCTTGATGATGTTCGCGTGCTCCACCGTGACCGTGCGCTTCGCTGGGTCCACCGCAAGAATCCTTCCGGTCTTCCCCTTGTCGCGCCCGGACATGATCTTCACCGTGTCGCCGTGGCGAACCATGATCGGCGCCGATTTTGCCGCTGCATGTTGGCCGCGCGCCATCACCACACCTCCGGAGCCAGCGAAATAATCTTGGTGAACTTCTTCTCGCGCAGTTCGCGCGCCACCGGCCCGAAAACGCGTGTGCCCACCGGCTCGCCCGCGTCGTTAATCAACACCGCGGCATTGTCATCAAATCGAATGTACGTTCCATCCTTCCGCCGGTGTTCTTTTCTCGTCCGAACCACCACGGCTTTCACCACGGTTCCCTGTTTCACCTGGCTATCCGGCGCCGCTTCCTTCACCGAAGCGGTCACCACGTCGCCCAATTCCGCCACTAGGCCGGCGTCGCCACCGAGCGGCAGAATGGCCGTGAGCTGCCGCGCGCCGGAATTGTCCGCCACGGTCAGCCATGTCCGCATCTGAACCATGCGCTTGCTCCCTCGCTCCCTAAATTCCTACGCGACGCGCGTTGAGCGCGCCACGATCTCCGCCAAACGCCAGCGCTTCAGCCTCGAAAGCGGACGGCTGGCAACAATCCTCACCGTATCGCCGGGCTTGGCTTCATTGCGCTCGTCGTGGGCGTAATATTTCTTGCTGCTGCGAATCACTCGCAGATACTTCGCGTGCTGCACCGTGCGCGCCACCTTCACCACAATCGTCTTGTGCATCTTGGAGCTTGTCACCACTCCGATAAGCTCCTGCCGTGCCCTGCGCTCTTTCGCAGGAGTGGCCGCACTCGCTGTCGCTTCACTTGCCATCTGGCTTCCTCACTCGCTCTTTGACTTCGATTCTTTCTTGCTCGATTTCTTGCCGCTTGATTTCGCGCGTGCTTTCTTCTCCGGCTTCTTTGCGTTCGCAGAGCCGGAAGCGTTTTCCGGAGCTGCCACGCGAATTCCCAACTCCTGAGCGCGCTGGAGCGTCTTCACTCGCGCCAGATCCCGTCGTGCCTCGCGGAGTTTCTTCACGCTCTCCGCCTGGCCAGTTGTCAGCTGAAACCGCAGCCGGAAAATCTGCTCGCCAAGTTCGTGCTCACGAATCCCAAGCTCGTTGGCGTCCATCTCGCGGAACTTCACCATGTGCTTCGAGACCATTAGAGCTCCTCCGAACGGCTGACAAACTGCGTTCGAATCGGCAGCTTCTGCGCCGCGAGTTCCATCGCCTCGGTCGCGGATGCCAGATCGATGCCCGACATTTCGAACATCACACGCCCCGGCTTCACCACCGCGACCCATCGCTCCGGCGGCCCTTTGCCCTTACCCATGCGCGTTTCGGCCGGCTTTTTCGTGAACGGCTTATCCGGAAAAACGCGGATCCACAATTTCCCGCCGCGCTTGATGAACCGCGTAATCGCCACGCGCGCCGCCTCGATTTGCCGGTCGGTAATCCATGCCGGTTCGAGAGCCTTCAGGCCATATTCGCCGAAAGCCAGCGATCCGCCACGCCACGCCTTCCCGCTGCGCCGGCCACGCTGCTGCTTGCGGTACTTCACCTTTTTCGGCATCAACATGCTTGTGTTCCCTTAACCTTCGGTCCGTTTCGCTTCTTTCCTTGCTTCTCCGCTTCGTGTTTTTTGCATTCGCTCTCAGCTACGAGCTATTAACTGTCATCTGATTTCATGCATTTACTGCGGCAGCAGCGCGCTCTTCAGCGCGCTTTCGCTCCGGCGCGTTCTCGCCCTGATACACCCAGCACTTCACTCCAATCACGCCGTAAGTCGTCTCCGCCTGCGCGAATCCAAAATCGATGTCCGCGCGCAGCGTTTGCAACGGCAAGCGCCCTTGCAGATACCATTCCTTGCGCGCGATTTCCGCCCCATTCAATCGCCCCGCCACGCGCACTTTGATTCCTTTGCATCCAAAACGCAGCGCCGAGTCCACGGCCTTGCGCATCGCTCGTCGGAACGCCACGCGCTTTTCAAGTTGCAGCGCAATCGATTCCGCCACAAGCTGTGCGTCCAATTCCGGCCGATGCACTTCCTGAATGTCGATGTGCACCTCGCGCTTTGTGCGCTTAGAAACCTCTTCTTTCAACTTGTCGATCTCCGAGCCTTTGCGTCCGATGATGATTCCCGGACGCGCGGTGTAGATCCTCACCACCAGCTTGTTTGCCGCGCGCTCGATGTCGATCGAGTTCACGCCGGCAGACTTCAGCTTGTCCTTCAATTCCTTGCGCAACTGCACGTCTTCGTGCAGCAGGTCCGCATATTCCTTTTTGGCGAACCAGCGCGACTTCCACGACTTGTTGTAGCCGAGCCGGAAGCCGTACGGATGCGTTTTCTGACCCAATCGATCCTCCTCGTTCCTACTTGTTGCTCTTTTTCTTGGCGCGCTCCACGGCCTTTTTTTGCTTCTTGGCGCGATCTTCGAGCGTCTTGCGCGCCTTCCTCACCGCGCCTTTGATTCCCTTGGAAGCTTCGCGCTCCGCTACTGCTTCCTGGGCGCGATGCTCCGCGGCGCGTTCGTGCTCCGCCACTTGCACCACAATGTGGCTGGTGCGCTTCTGATACCGGAACGCTCGCCCCATTGGAGCGGTGCGCAACCGCTTCCAGCGTGGACCTTCATTCACGTAGCACTGCGCCACAAACAATGAATCCACATCGAGCGAATCGCCGGCTTCATCTGCCTTATGCTCTGCATTGGCGATCGCGCTGCGCAACACTTTGGCCACGTCCTTCGCCACGCGCTTCTTGGTGAACTGCAACACCTGCAGCGCATCCTGCGCCTGCCGCCCGCGAATCTGGTCAATCACGAGCCGCGCTTTCTGCGGCGAAACGCGAATGAACCGTGCATTCGCGAAGCCGTCAATCATCCGATGCTGTATCGCATCTGCTGCCATAATTCCTCTCCGCCCTTAACCTTTCGGCGCTGCTGGAGCCGCTCCGCCACCTGCTGGCGCTCCGCCCGCTGGCGCTGCTCCCGGAGCCGCACCGGCCGCGGCCGCGGCCTTCTCCAGTGCAGCCTTCACCGCGTGTCCTTTGAACGTTCGCGTCGGCGAAAACTCTCCCAGCTTGTGCCCCACCATCTGCTCGGTGATGTATACAGGAATGAACTTCTTCCCGTTGTGCACCGCGATGGTGTGCCCGATCATCTCCGGCAGAATCGTCGAGCGCCGCGACCACGTCTTCACCACCTTCTTTTCATTGCGCGAATTCATTCCTTCCACTTTTTCGCGCAAATGCTCGTCGATAAACGGACCCTTCTTCAGCGAACGTGGCATCGTTCCTCGATTCTCTCTACTCTTCCACTCGGCGCAACTTCACCCACTTTGCCCGGCGCATGCGCTGGAATCCCCGCACAGGTCCCGGCACGCGGTGCGACACCGGGCAGAACGGGCAAACGAAACGTGTGCCCTGCGCGTTCGGCAGTTTCTCGACCACCACTGCCCATCCCGCCTTGCACAGCCGGTAAAGCTGCTGCGGCGGCGGAATCACCACTCTGGTTTTGCGAACCGGCTTTGCTTCTGGCCGGACGCGCTTCCGTGCGCGCGCGGCGCGCTCGGATACTCTTCGCCTTGTTCGTGTAACGCTCATTGGTCTACCTTCTATTTCCCGCCGCGCCGGGATCATTTAGTCTTTACCTCTCTTGCCTTTCAAAAACTCGCTACGGCTTGCGCCGCTGCACGATCAAACGGTCGGAAGCCTTCTTCTTCCGCGTCTTCGCGCCCAAAGTTGGAAAGCCCCACGGCGTCTGCGGATGATTTCCCTTTACGCGCCCTTCACCGCCGCCGTGCGGATGATCCACGGGATTCATCGCCACGCCGCGCACCGTCGGCCTGCGTCCATGCCAGCGCGTGCGCCCCGCCTTTCCGTAAGTCACGTTCTCGTGATCCAAATTCCCGAGCTGCCCCACCGTAGCCATGCAATCGACCGAAAATTTTCTCGTTTCGCCCGAAGGAAGTTTCACCAGCGCAATATCGCCCTCTTTGCTCAGAAGCTGCGCCGCACCTCCTGCTGACCGCACAACCTGCCCGCCTTTTCCCGGCGCAAGCTCCAGGTTGTGCACCATCGTCCCGGGCGGAATGTGCC
>JASHRN010000117.1 GCA_030037335.1 Candidatus Acidiferrales bacterium
ACCATCAGCGGCAACACCGTCACCGTCACAGGTGCCGGCCCAGTGGTTCTCGGAGCGAGCCAGGCAGCTTCGGGGAATTACGCCGTTGGCACGACGACCATAAGCTTCACTGCCGTCTATTCCACCCCGCTCGCCACCAGTCTGGTGGGCAGCACCGCGAGCCCGGCATATGGGGCGTCAATCAACCTCGTTCCGGCCTTCTCTGGCGGCACGGCGAAGATCGGTTCATCGGGACCGGGAAGCTCAGACATCACATCCTCTGCAGTCAGCGGCAGTTCGTATCCGACCCTCGCAATTAGGGCCGCCAAAACCTACACGCTGACCGTTACCGGCACGGGAGGAAACAGCGCGACAGCTACCTTTACGGCAACTCCGACGCCGGTGACCATCACTCCAATATCTCCCACGGATCAGACTTCCGGTCCGGGAACGGTGGATTTCACGGCCATTGCTTCTGGCGGAGTAACCGACTCGCTCACTTGGAGCGCGTCGGGCGGCACCATCAGTTCCGGTGGCGTGTGGACCAGCCCCAATACAATCGGCCCGTATACGATCACGGCTACGAGTGTGGATAATCCCGCCGTCTCAGCCAGCACGACTGCAACAGTGAGCGGACCCGTCATTACAACTCAGCCTGTGGGTAAGAATGCCTGCGTCGGTTACAGCGCGTCATTGAATGTCTCTGCAAATTACGCCACCAGCTATCAGTGGCTCGATGGTGGCAGTCCGGTGGGCTCGAGCTCGGTCCTCACCTTTACGAGCCTCACCACCGGGGACAGCGGAAGCTATGAGGCAGTCGTCAGCAATCCGGCCGGCAGCGTCACTTCCAACACAGCCATCCTGAATGTGGTGTCACCCACAACTCTGACGATCACCGGAAACCCGGCATCGGTGAGCGTTTATGCGACCCAGACGGCCACTTTTTCCGTGTCTGCCACGGGGACCGGCACACTCAACTATCAGTGGTACATGGGCGCGCCGGGCAGCGGAACACCGATCAGCGGTGCCAACTCCAACAGCTACACTACCCCGGCCCTCACCACAGTTGACGATGGAACCCAATACTACGTGACCGTAACGGATAGCGACTGCACAGACACGACGCTGACCAGCACGGCAGCGACCCTCACCGTGAGCGGCACAGATACGGCCGTGCCACCTACGATCGCCATTCAGCCAGTGGGCACGATAGCCACTGCGGGCGGAACAGCCTCGTTTTCCGTCACCGCATCCGGTCCGGGCACGCTCACTTATCAGTGGTATCGCGTGCCTTACCAGTCCACTGGGATGTCCAGCGCCGCGGGCATTGCAATTTCCGGAGCGACGAACACTACATACACCGTCCCTGCCAGCGAGACTGCGCAGAGCAACGACGGCGACAACTACTTCGTTGTAGTCACGAATCAATACGGTACGGCTGTTTCAAATCACGTGATGCTGGCGGTTGGCGCCGGCATCGTCATGCAGATAACCAACCAGCCTCAAACCGAATATGTGTCAGCTACAACTCTGGCGAGTTTCAGCGCTCGCGCGACATGCACGGGCTGCACGCCGGCCTACCAGTGGTATTGGTACGCGCCCGGATCCTCGTCCGCTACCGCCCTAACCGACGGTTCAGTTTCGAGCGGCGCACTCTCCGGAGCCACAATCGTCGGTTCGGCCACTTCTTCGCTGAACATAGAAGACGTGCCATCGTCCGCGACCGTCGGCGTGTTCTATGTGATGGTGACCAGCACCAGCGACGGCACTACGCAGATCCCAGGCACCAATCCGCTCACCAGCAATAACGCGGGACTCTTTATCGGCGCCCTGGGTTCGGTGGGCAATCCAACTTCGGGGAGTGGCCTGTGCAATAACGGAGGGACGGATTGGGTCCTGAATGGAACAAATCCCGGTACAACGAACGGCGATGTTCCTTACCAAAATACCACCGCATGCACCATCGAATTGACAAAGGATGCTGGAAGCGAGCATGCATCGGTCTACTGGCCCACTCTGATCTCAACGGCCAACTTCACTGTGAATTTTACGGTTACCATCAGCGCCACCGGCACTCCTGCCGACGGTTTCACTATGGTCTTGGCGGATCCGACGCAGGGAGCAACCACCTCGTCGATTGGTCTCTTGGGGGAAGGGCTGGGCGCGAACGGCATTCCTGGTCTCGTGGTGGGCTTTGACACCTTCCAGAACGGCGACCTATCCACGGATCCGACTTGTACCTACACGCAAGCGGCCGATGATCCAGACGATGCCTGCGACCCCGTCGCAGTGCCATACATGGCCGTCGGTCCCGGCGCGGAGCTTCTCTGGGAAAATCCCTGGTATTTCGTCAACGGCAACCTCGACACCCAAAACAGCACGGACTATCCGATTGATACCTATGCAAACTCAACTCACAGCTACGTAGTGAGCGTCGTGAACGGAGTGATGACGGTGACGATAGACGGCCACGAGCTGTTTACAGGCCAGGTAAGCCTGCCGCCAGTTGCCTACCTGGGCTTTACCGCCTCAACTGGAGGATCGGAAGAAGCAGTAACTCTGTCGAATCTGACCGCCACCGTCAGCGCGCCGTAAGAGACGCCGATATGCGCTTGGCAGGTTTCGTAAATGCTTGGCGTTTGAGGAGAGAACAAAAGATGCGGACCATTTTAGTGTTTGTGGTGTTGCTCGGTCTTCCCCTTTCAGCCAGAGCGCAAGCCGGATCTTTCCTCCAAACGACCAAGCCTGATGTTGCGGCGACTTACCAATTCATGCGTAGTAACACGCAGCCCGGCCAGTGTGGTTGCTTCATCCTTCGTGGCGCCGGCCTTTCCGCTTCGTGGACATTTCGTCCGAATCTGGTGGCCGTTATTGAGGGAGACGCGGATTTTGCGAGCAACGGTCCAGGTACCGGCAATTCGATAACATTCATGAGCGGTATTGTCGGCGTACGATACAGGCTTCCCGTGCAGCCGCCCGGTAGACGCGAGCCGCAACTCTTCACCGAGGTAATGGCCGGAGCCGGTCACGCAGGGGGCGAAATTGCCGGCGCGGGCGACGGAAGCTTTGCGTTTGTCGGTCACGCCGGAGGAGGTTTCGACGAGCCCCTCACGGAGCGGTTTGCGTTGCGATTTGAGGCCGACTACGCGCCGACGACCTTTGCCAACTCAGTGAACAACCACCAGAACAACCTTCTCATCGCCGTCGGATTTGTCTTTCACTGGCCCCGCTCTCGATGAATCCCAAACGGTACAGTAAAACTTTCAATGATATATTTCTTCCTGCCCATGGGAGACGCCGAGTCGCTTCTGCTAACTGATTGAAGGAGTTGGCTCCCCGGGCTAGATTCGAACTAGCAACCCTTCGGTTAACAGCCGAATGCTCTACCGTTGAGCTACCGGGGAACAGAAGAAGATAACTCATCGACATCACAGAGGAATGAGTCTAGACGACCGGAGCCTCACGCGTCAACGCACTGGGGCAATCATTCAGGGCAATCTATTGCAGGTGGCGGGTACTGGAATCGAATCGGACCAGTGAATCGAAGATGGCAAGAACGTGGCGCCGATACTCAGCCATTCGTTCAAATGTGACCCGTTGTTCCGGTTGCCGCAGGCTCTCACGATCCCACTTCGCCAGCACAGCAGCCGGGATTTCAATGTCCCGCCGCAACTCCTCCACCGAGTGCCCGCGCAGAAACAAGCCGTAGAAAAAGGCCGCTTCACGCTGAGGGAACTCAAGCTCGCGGAAAGCATCATCGATCGGTCCTGCCAACGTCGCTGGATTGAGCTGTGTCGCCATGGCGCAAAAATGCAGTTTACCCATTTCGTGAATGGCGTCAAGTGGACATGCGCCATCCCGATTCCGCAAATGAGAAATATGGATTAGTACCGCGTGCGGCTGGCACGGAGGAACATCTGCAAGGCGGTTACATTGGCCTGGTCGCTTCCCACTCTCAGGGCGTCGACGGGCAGGCCGAGCACTTCGGCTTGCTCCAGGCTCAGCCCGGCGTCGTCCAGCTCTGCCAAGCTATAGCCTTCGGCGGGAACCAAGCGGTTGCGTGCGGAGCGATCGACAGGCCTCGGTGGATGTACAGCTGTTCCGCGCTTTCGAATCCGATTAAAGAAGTCATCCCAATCGCGGCGGATCCACATCGGCCTTTCCTTTCCTGCACGCTCAACTGCTTAGATGCGAGTATTCTTTGAATCGTCGCACGGGCCCAAAAAACGCTCGCGCGTGCTGTGAATTTTAACCCCTGATGTCAAGAATAGTCGCTCTTCGCGAGGCTCTGTTTCGATACGGTTACGAACGAATCGAGCACATTGGATTCTGTATCCAGAAGGAATTGTTACGACTGCATGAACCGCCTGTGAGCTTGTTATAATGCAAAGAATGCAGAAAGCACGGTTTGTTGAATGAGCCCGCTGGCCATTGTCGTTCATTATCACGAATTGTGGCTGAAAGGCGGGAATCGCCGCTTCTTTGCTTCGAAGCTCGCTTCGAATCTGCGCTTTGCGCTTACCGGCATTCCCATCGAAAAAATCAGCCGCCCAAACGATCGTCTAATCGTTCACCTCGGCGAGTCTGCCTCGGTGGAGGAAGCGTTGCGGCGGATCGGCCGGGTTTCCGGCATCGCGTACTATGCCCTTGCGCGCCCCGTTGCCCGCGACATCGAAGCCCTTTGCGCGGCTGCCTGGGAGGAGATAGAGCCGCTGGCCTTTTCTACATTTGCAGTGCGCGCGAAGCGCAGCGATAAGTCCTTTCCGCACAATAGCTCACGAATCGAACGCGTTGTCGGCAGGTTTCTCCTTGACCGCCTTGCCGCAGTTGGTCGAAATGCGCGCGTGAAGCTTAACGATCCCGACGTTACCTGCCGGATCGAAATCACCTCAGGTCCCGCTCTCGTTTATGCCTGCAAAATCCCGGGACCCGGCGGCCTTCCGGCAAACACTGCCGGCAAGATGACCTGTTTGCTCTCTGGCGGATTTGATTCCGCCGTCGCCGCTTACCAGATGATGAAGCGCGGCGCGCATCTCTCTTTCGTTCATTTTTACGGTACGGGAGCGCGGCCCGGCGAATCCTCCGTACATGTTGCGCGCGAGCTGCTTCGCCAGCTGGTACCATGGCAATTCACGGCCAAGCTCTATCGTGTGCCGTTTGAGGAGATTCAGCGCGAAATTGTCCGTTACGCGCCGGAAGCGTGCCGTGTATTGCTTTATCGAAGGATGATGCTTCGTATCGCGGAAGTTTTCGCGCGACGCAACAGGGCGCTCGCGCTGATCACGGGAGACAGCCTCGGTCAAGTCGCTTCACAGACTCTGCGTAACATCGTTTCCGTCGAGGCGGCTGCGACAATGCCGGTTTTTCGTCCGCTGGCCGGAACTGACAAGCTCGAAATCATCGAAACGGCGCGGAAAATCGGCACGCACGATATTTCGTCCGAGCCTTTTCACGATTGCTGTCCCATTTTTCTTCCGCGCAGTCCTGCGCTGCATGCGAAACCCGCCGAACTCGAAGCTGCCGAAGCGAGACTCGATATTCCGCGACTGGTCAGCCAAGGCGTAAGAAGCGCGACGCTCGAAACGTTTCGTTACGTGGGGGATCGTGTTCAGTCAGTTGAATCGCTGCCCAAGCCCCGGCAAAATGCGGCGCTTGCCTAACAATCGTCTAGCACATCGAATTCTGTTCTGCGAACTGCTCAACTCCGGTAGCTGGCATTAATCCGCACGTAGTCTGCCGTGAAATCGCAAGTCCAGATTCGCGCCCGGCCTTGGCCCAGCTTCAGGTCTACGAGAATGGGAATCTGCTTTGCGAGTAGCTTTCGATGTGCCGCCCTCTCGTTAAATGGATAAGCGCAACCATTGCGGCATACGAGCATTCCGCACATCCGAATTTCGATGAGATTTGGGTCCAGTTGCGCTCCAGCCCGGCCTGCGGCCGCGAGAATCCTGCCCCAGTTTGGATCGCCACCTGCGATCGCCGTCTTCACGAGCGGCGAATTCCCAATCGCGCGCGCGACTCGATCTGCCTCGCGATCCGAAACTGCTCCCTTCACCTCGATTTCAACGATTCGATTTGCCCCTTCGCCATCGGCGACAATTTGAAGCGCCAGCGACTGGCAAACGGATTCCAGCGCACCGCAAAACCTGAGGTAATCCGCGCTTCCTTGGCGAATGCGACGCGCTCCCGAAGCTCCGTTAGCGAGGAGCGCGAGTGTGTCGTTCGTGGAAGTATCTCCATCAACAGTAATAGCGTTAAAGGTTCCGGCAACGGCTGTCCGCAGCGCGCGTCGAAGGACAACGGGCGAAACAGCTGCATCGGTAACGATGAACGACAACATCGTGGCCATGTTCGGATGAATCATGCCCGCGCCTTTGGCGCAACCGAGCAACCTGATTTTTTTGCTTCCAATCGTGCAATTCGCTGCCGCCCACTTTGGGAATGTATCCGTGGTCATGATTGCGCACGTGAATTTCTTGAATGAATCTGAGGTCGCGTCGAGCTGCCTGACGAGCGCGGGGATTGCGTCTTGAATTCGTTTCACCGGCAGCGGGACGCCGATTACGCCTGTGGAGCAGACAAGCGCTTGCTCCTCGCGGCAGCCGATTGCTTTTGCAATATCCACGGCAGTCCGCTTCGCGGCAGCAATGCCGGCTACACCTGTGCTGCAGTTTGCATTTCCAGAATTGACTACAATTGCTTTCATTCCCGAACTCGTGCGCCGCAGATGCATTTGTGACAACAGCACCGGGGCCGCTTTCACGAGGTTTGTTGTGAAAACGCATGCTGCCGAGGCGGGAATTTCGCTGATGAGCAGCCCTAAATCGATCCCGGATTTTTTCAGCCCGCAGGCCGTGGCGGAGAACTGAAAGCCTTTGGGCAGAAGTGCAGCGGAAAACTTTGGACTCATCACGCTAGAGATGGACTCGCAATGCCGTCCAGAATAGGCAGAGCAACAGATTCTGGCATGACGGTCGCGATTACAGCGGTTAGGCGGCAGCCCCTTGCCTTTGGGCAAGTGCAGCAGTCGCGTTCGATTTTCTCCGGAATGGCGCGACGCGAAGACACGGCAAAGCCATGGCGAATAAAAAACTCCGGCGTATGAGTCACAGCAAACACGCGGGCGATTCTCTTCTTCCTCGCTTCCAATAGCGCAAATACAACGAGCTTGCCTCCCAAGCCCTTGCCGCGAATTTCTCGTCGGACCGCCAGCGAACGAATTTCGGCGAGTCCCGCGCCATAATTCTCAAGGCAAACGCAACCGGTAATCTGGCGTTTCTCCTCGACCACAAGAAAGCTCGGAATCTGCTCGCGAACATTCTCAAGCGTGCGCGGCAGCAAAACGCCCTCAGCGGCATAATCCGCGATCAACGCATGAATTGCCTCAGCGTCGGAAAGCCGTGCTCTGCGCGCTCTCAATTTTTCTTCTCCGCAAGCGCCAGGCGCTCCTTGGCGTCATCCAAAGCATTTCGTACTGCTGTCGGTGCTGTTCCACCAATCACATTGCGGCGGCTTAGCGACACATCGATGGTGAGCGCCCCCGCGAAATCCGAATCAATTGCGGAGGAGTAGCCTTTCAATTTCTCGAGCGGCCAACCGGAAAACCGAGAGCCTTCGCGTTCGCTGTCGTGTACGAGTCTTCCCACAGTTTCGTGCGCCTGCCGAAAAGGCACGCCCTTTCGAACCAGGTAATCCGCAGCCTCGGTGGCGACTAATCCTTCGTCCTGTATGCTCTCCCGCAATTTACTTTGGTTGAACTTGGTTGCTGCAATTGCACCGGCAGCGATTTTCGTCATCGCCAAAGTTTGATCGTGCGCGTCAAAGAGCGGCTCCTTGTCCTCCTGCAAATCCCTCTGGTAGCTGGAGGGCAATCCCTTCAAAGTGATGACCAGACTCACGAGCGCTCCGGCCACTCGCCCGCTCTTTCCGCGTATCAGCTCCCACGCATCGGGATTTTTCTTCTGCGGCATCAGGCTGCTGCCGGTGGAATATTCGTCAGGCAGAATTACGAATCCAAAACCTGGCGATGCAAAAAGAATCATGTCCTCTGCCAAACGAGATAAATGGCCCGCCAAAACAGTCATCGCAAAGAGATAGTCGAGCGCGAAATCGCGCCGGCCAACCGAATCAAGACTGTTGCGAGTCAATCGCGCAAATCCCAAATCCTTCGCCAGAGCAGCACGGTCGACCGGAAACGCGCATCCCCCCAGCGCGCCGGTGCCGAGCGGACATGCATCGGAGGTGTTTCTGGCGAATTCGATACGGTCCAGGTCATGGAAGAACGCCTCCCCGTGCGCCATGAGGAAGTGAGAAAGCAAAATCGGCTGCGCTGCCTGCATGTGAGTCATGCCCGGCATCGGGCATCCAAAATATTTCTCTGCGAGGCCGATCGTGGCTCCAATTAACGCGCACACGGCTCGCCGAAGCTCAGTCGCCCCCTCTTTCACGAACATCCGGAATTCCGTTACCACCATTTCATTCCGGCTTCGCCCCGAATGAAGCTTTTGCCCTAGCGGCCCGAGCAGGTCGATCAGCGCAGATTCGACGAAATGGTGCACATCTTCTGCCGAAGAATTCGCGAGCCAGTCTGGTTCTGCATTCGTGCGTTTTTCAATTTGGTCCAAGGCTGCGCGAATCTGCTGGCCCTCTGCAGTGCTCAGAATTCCGCAACACTCCAGCGCGCGCGACCACGCCCGATCGAGGCTCAATTCCAACGGAAGCAATCGCTTGTCGAAGCCAAACGAGCGCTCGAATTCGTAGAACGCGCGGTTCGGCTCCTGCTCAAATCGCCCGCCCCACATTTTTTTCTGTGCCGCTTCGCTCAACGAGCTTCGCCTTTTGCAGCGGGAATGGTGATGGGCAGCGCAAACAAATTGATAAACCCCTCGGCGTCTTTCGGGTTATAGCCGGTCATGGTGAAGCTCGCGAGATTGGTTCGGTACAGCGAATAAGAAGATTCGCGCGAGGTGACGTTCACATTGCCTTTGAAGAGACTCAACCCCACAGTGCCCGTCACGCGTTTCTGCGAAGCCTCGAAGAATGCGTCCAGCGCTTCGCGTAACGGCGTGAACCACATTCCGTAGTAAACCATTTCCGCGTAGCGCAACGAGAGATGCTGCTGGAAGTGCAGAGTCTCTCGGTCGAGACAGAGCGCCTCCAATTCACGATGCGCTGCAATCAGTAACGTGCCCCCTGGTGTCTCATAAGCGCCACGCGACTTGATGCCGACCAGCCGGTTTTCGACCATATCCATCCGGCCGACCGCATTTTTCGCTGCGATTTCATTCAGCGTCTCTAGCAGCGCGACTGGGTTCAGATTTTTTCCATTCACGGAAACTGGCATTCCGGACTCGAATCCGATCCTGACGTTGGCTGGCTGATCTGGAGCCGCTGCTGGAGAAACCACCCATTGCCACATCGCCTCTTCGGGTGCATTGGCTGGATCTTCCAGGCATCCGCCTTCATGGCTCAAGTGCCAGATGTTCCGGTCGCGGCTATAAATATTCTTTGTGGTTTGTTCGATGGGCACGTTGTGCTCACGCGCGTAAGCAATTGCTTCCTCGCGTGAGCTGATATTCCATTCGCGCCATGGCGCGATAATCTTCATCTCCGGCGCGATTGCCTTGATCGCCAATTCGAAGCGCACTTGATCGTTGCCTTTTCCGGTGCAGCCGTGCGCGACGGCATCAGCTCCCAATTTGCGCGCCAGCTCCGCTTGCCTTCGTCCAAGAATCGGCCTCGCGAAAGACGTGCCGAGCAAGTATTTGTGCTCATAGACTGCGCCCGCCCGCAACGTTGGCCAAATATAGTGCTTGATGAATTCTTCGCGCAGATCCTCGACGTAAGCCGCGCTCGCGCCCGTCGCGAGCGCTTTTCGCCGCGCAGCTTCCAAATCTTCTTTCTGTCCCAGGTCGCCGATCATCGCGATCACTTCGCAATGATAGTTTTCCTTCAGCCACGGGATTATTATTGACGTATCGAGCCCACCGGAATATGCCAGCACTACTTTCTTTGCCAACGTTTTCTCCTTAGCCCAACAGGGTCAGTAAGATTGCTTTCTGTACGTGCAAACGATTTTCTGATTGTTCAAAAACAATCGATCGTGGCGAATCGATCACTTCGGTGGCCACTTCAGAGCCGCGATGCGCCGGCAGGCAGTGCATGAAGATGCATTCTGCCTCGGCATGATCAAAGAGGCTCGAATTCACCTGGTACGGCGCAAAAATTGCCTCGCGCTGCGCCGCTTCGTCTTCCTGTCCCATGCTGGCCCAGACGTCTGTGTAGATCGCGTGCGCGCCGTTGGCCGCCTCAATGGGTGATCGCAAAATCTCAATTTTTCCGCGGTTCTCGCGAGCCAAACGCCGTGCCTCCGAAACGACTGCGGCATCAGGTTCGTAGCCCGCCGGCGTGGCCACGCGAATATGCGCGCCCAGCCGTGCGCCGATGATCAAAAGTGAATGGCACACGTTATTGCCGTCTCCGACGTATGCTATTTTCAAGCCACGCACGTTGCCGAAGCGCTCCTCCAATGTGAAAAAATCCGCAAGCGCCTGGCAGGGATGAGAGCGGTCAGAAAGAGCATTGATCACGGGAATTCCCGCGTTCTCCGCCAGTTCTTCGAGCAATTTGTGCTCAAACACGCGCGCTACAATGCCCTGAACCCAGCGCTCCAGATTTTTTGCCACATCGTGGACCGATTCTCGATCGCCGAGGCGCGACTGCGTGTGGTCCAGAAAAACAGCCCCGCCTCCCATACTTGAGATTCCCACTTCGAATGTCACCCTGGTCCGCAGCGACGGCTTTTCGAAAATCAGCGCCAGAAACCGCCCTGCCAGCGCGCTGCGGTAGCGCTCTGGACGCGCTTTGATATCAGCCGAGAGGTGGTAAAGCTCACGGATTTGCTCCGCACCCCACTCATTGCCTATCAAAAGATCATTCGTTAAAGCCGGTATGGTTGCTGTGACAGCGCTCATGCTTACCTCGCGACGGCTTGAGCTTGACCCTTCGCTCCAGCCGCTTTCCCGGTTCGTAACGCATCCTGTGAATGCAATTTGTGCTCTTGTGCCCACGCTTTTCGGGGCGCTTTTTCCAGCACTTTGGTAAACGTGCCCAGGAACCCCTGCACATCTTTCTTGCGGATGATGAAAGGAGGAAGGAACCGCAAAATGTGCTCGTGCGTGCAATTGATGATCAATCGCTGGCGCATGGCCTCTTCGACGATCGGCGCGCCTTCAATCGAAAGATCAAGTCCCAGGATCAATCCTTCTCCTCGGACTTCGCGTATGAAATCGAAGCGGGCTTGGAGGCCCTTCAATCCGCTCACGATTTCCGCGCTCTGCTCGCGCACATTTTTCAGCAAGTCTTCCTCTTCCACGATTTTCAGGAACTCGAGCGCAGCCGCGCAAACCAGCGGCCCGCCACCGAACGTCGTTCCATGAATTCCAGGAGTGAATCCCTCAGCGAATTTTTCGCTCGCAATCACCGCTCCCAGAGGCAATCCTCCAGCCAAAGGCTTGGCCACCGTTACAATATCCGGTGTCTCAGCAAATTTTTGATAGGTAAAATGCCGTCCAGTACGGCCCAACCCGCACTGAATCTCATCCGCGATCAGAGCAGCGCCATTTGCGGCACTGAGTTTTCGGGCTGCACTCCAAAATTCATCACTGACGGCGGTGATACCGCCTTCGCCCTGAATTGGCTCCATGATGATCGCGCAAACATCACTCGTGAATTTTTCCTGCAGGTCCGCCACGTCATTGAAGCGCACGAATTCCGCGCCCGGCACCAGCGGCTCAAATGGCTCGCGATATTTCGCGGGATAGGTTACGGAGACGGCGCCGAACGTCCGCCCGTGAAACGAATTCTCAAGCGCCAGGATTCTCGTCTTTGGCCGCCCCATGGAATTTGCGTTCTTCTTCGCATAGGCTCGCGCGAGCTTCAGCGCTCCTTCGACCGCTTCCGTTCCGCTGTTTGTAAAGAAAACACGATCCAGCCCTGACCATTCCGCAAGCTTCTTGGCCAAAGGTCCCTGAAACGAGCTGTGAAACAAATTCGAAAAATGAACCGCGTGCTTTGCCTCGCGTTGAATTACGCGCACCATTCGTGGGTGCGAATAGCCCAGCGCATTGACGGCAATACCACCAAGGAAATCGAGGTAGGCGTTTCCCGCGGGATCGTACAAATAGCAGCCTTTTCCGCGCACAAATACGACTGGCGGCCGCCGATAAGTTTTCATCAGATGCTGTTCTGCATCTCGCAGTGCGCCAGCAGCAGCTTTCAGTGCTTTCGAGGCATTCGCTTTTTTCATCTGTTTGGCCGTGTCTAGTATGTCGCGCGTGCAGCAATCGAGAGCTGGCCACTCGACGGTGGCATCACGCGCGTCCCTCCGCTTCTTGTGCCGTTGCTTGCCGATTGAAGCGCGCGCGGGCTCGTCCCGCCGATGATTCGCACTTGCTTCACTCCTCCAGCGAGCGCACGGCGCGCCGCCTCGAGTTTCAAAATCATTCCGCCGGAGACCTTCTGCTGGTGAATCAAATCTTCTATCTCCGCGCAATTCACTTTGCTCAAAACTCGCTCGCCATCGAGCACGCCCGCAACATCAGTCATATAGATAAGCCGGTCGGCATGGCAGTATTCCGCCGTCGCTGCTGCCATGTGGTCTGCATTAATGTTGTAAAGTTCTCCGTCGGAGCCCAGCCCCAGACAGCACGCCACCGGCAGCACGCCCGCGCCCCACAGCGAATTCAGGAACTCCAGATTCACGCCTGTCAAATAGCCGACATAGCCCAGCCCGCCAGCATCTCCCTCATGGATCATCGGTTCAGCCAAGAAACATGCGGAATCTGCCGCCGAAATACCCACTGCATTTTGACCGGCCAGAGAAATCGCACCTGTCAGCCTCTTATTCAAAAGGCCCGCGAATACCATAAT
>JASHRN010000118.1 GCA_030037335.1 Candidatus Acidiferrales bacterium
GAAGAACCCGTCGCGCCGCCGGCTACGGAGGGCCTGCATTTCATCGTCATCGACAAGCCAGACGCCGTTCAGACTCAGATCCGCGTCGGCAATCTCGGCATTCGCCGCAACAATCCCGATTACATCCCGTTGGTCGTCACCAATCGCATCTTTGGCGGCGGCTACAACAGCCGTCTCAATACTGAAGTTCGCGTCAACAAGGGCCTGACCTACGGCGCAAATTCTTCATTTCAGGCCGAGCGTTTCGCTGGCGAGTTTGTTGCCGACACTTTCACACGCACTGAAGCCACTGCCGAAGCCACCAAGCTCGTCATCCAATTGATTTCGCAAATGTCCACCGGCGATGTGCAGCCGGAAGAGTTGAAATTTGCCGAGGATTACCTTTCCGGCGTCTATCCCATCGAATCCGAAACCGCCGCCGAAGTCGCCGGCAGAATTCTGGCCGTTGCTGAATACGGCCTCGCGCCCGATTACAACGAAACCTATCAGCAAAAAATTCTCGGCGTCGATGAATCCACCGTGAAGCAAATGGCCACGCAATATTTCAATCCGCATAATCTGGACGTGGTTCTCGTCGGAAATGCCAGCAACTTTCTTCCCGCGGTGAAGGCTGATTTTCCGGACGCGCAATGGGAAGAGATTCCGTTCAACGATCTCGATCTTCTCAGTCCCAATCTGCGCAAAGCTCAACCGGAAGCCGCCACAGCCACTCCGGAATCCCTCCAGCGCGGCCAGCAAGTTCTGCTCGCCGCAGCCCAAGCCGCCGGCGGCGATTCTCTTCGCTCCGTTTCCACTCTGGAATTTTCCGAGCACGGCAGCATCTACGCTCCTCAAGGTTCAGTGGCCGTTTCCGTCAAATGGCAAGTCGCTTACCCCGACAAAGTCCACGCTGACGTGACTTTGCCCATGGGCCAAATCACTCAGGCTTCCGATGGCCAATCTGCGTGGATCGAAACGCCGCAAGGGACCCGTGCTGTCCCGCCCGAAGGATTTGGTGAATTCCAGCGTGGCATCGCGCTGTTTGGCGGCTGGGGACTCTACCAGCAAGCGCTCGCCGGGGGCGTCAAAGCCCAATTTCTCGGCCAAGAAAATACTTCGGAAGGCAAGCCCGCCGATGTCGTGAATTGGCTGGCGCCTTTTGGCGCCATCAAGCTGTATTTCGATTCCGCCACTCACCTTCTCGTCGAAGCCCAATATGCTTCTTCTGGCATGCAAGGCCCCGAAGAGACCGACGAGCGCTGGAGCGATTTTCGCGCTGTGGAAGGCCGCCAGTTCCCATTTCAATCCGTCACTTATCGCAGCGGTGTGAAATTCAACGACTCCACGGTGCAGGAAATCCACATTAATGCCCAGCTCGACCCAGCTCTTTTCGCAAAGCCAGCCGGTCCTGTGCCTGGCCAGCCGCCTGCGCCGCGGTAGTGTGAATGTGGCGTGACGAAAAAATAATTTTCGTCCAGCGTACTCGTCCCTGCAGAATCCCGCATCTAACACCCTTTGCTCCACTAGCGTCTTGTAGCACTAGGGGAACAGGGCGGCCCTCCATTTGGGATTTTCCTCCGCCTGTCTTAAACTGTAGGACTTTACTTTGCCAATGATTCGTCTCTGTAGCGCATTTCGATTTTGGCCCGTTGTCGCTCTTCTCGCAGTGGCAACCGTATGCTTTGCGGGAACTCGCCGGCGCGTGTATCCGCAATCCACCGCGCCGCTGCCTTCGGTTCTCGAAGCCATGCAGCAGGAGCTGCAGCGCTCCGTCGATGCCTATGGCAAAGCCGAAGCTCCCGCGTACTTCATCAGCTACACAATCAGCGACTTGGATTCTGCTTCCGTGTCCGGCTCCAATGGCGCGCTGCTATCCTCTGGCGAAACGCGCGACCGCGTGCTCGAAGTGCAGACCCGCGTCGGCAGCTATCAGCTCGATAACACGCACAAAATCGAAGGCCGCGAACCAGCTTGGTATAGTCCTGGAACCGAAGCCACTCTCGACGATGACATTCCTCTCTTGCGCCGCGAAATTTGGCGCGAAACCGATCGCCAGTATCGCGCCGCGGTGGAGGCCTACATCGCGGTGCAAACCAGCAATCAGGTTCAGGCTCAATCCGCCGAGCAGGGCGCTCCCGATTTTTCCCACGAAGAGCCGCACGTTTTCATCGGCAAGCCGGTGGAATTCCACGTAGACCGCAAGCCCTGGGAGGAAAGAGTCCGCCGCTACACGGCGGAATTTAGTGCTTCTCCGGCCGTGATCAATTCCATCGTCACCTTCACCGCGCGCTCCGACAACCAGTATTTCGTCAATAGCGACGGCTCCCGCCTCGCATTTGGCCAGATCCGTTACCGTCTCGAACTTTTCGTCCAGGGTAAGGCCCCGGATGGAATGGATCTGCAACGCTACGCAAATTTTGATTGGGTTGACCCTGCGAAAGCTCCTTCCGACGCAACGGTGCTCGATCAAGTCCGCCTTCTAACTTCTCAAATCGTCGCCTTGCAAAAGGCTCCTCTCGTCGAGCCTTTTGCCGGTCCGACCCTCCTCACCGGGCGCGCCGCCGCGGTTTTCTTTCACGAAGTCCTTGGTCATCGCCTGGAAGGCTTTCGCCAAAAAGACGTCAGCGAAGGTCAAACCTTCACCAGCAAGATCAATCAGCAAATTCTTCCCAGCTTCATCACCGTTCGCGACGACCCCACGACCAAGGAAATCGGCGGCCAGGTTCTGCTCGGGTACTATCCTTTCGACGACGAAGGGATCCCCTCGCAGAACGTCATCCTTGTCGACCACGGCATTCTGAAAAACTTCCTGATGGGACGCTCGCCGCTTGTGAATTTTCCCCACTCCAACGGCCACGGCCGCCGCCAGATCGGCTATCAGCCCATCGCGCGCATGGGCAACACCATCGTCGAGAGCAGCAAGACCATGAGCAACGCCGCGCTGCGCCAGCTTTTCATCGAGGAAATTCGCAAACAGAACAAGCCTTTCGGTCTGTTGATTGACGACATCGCCGGCGGCTTCACGTTTACCGGACGCTCCCAGCCTCAGGCTTTCCAGGTTCAGCCCTTGATCGTTTACAAAGTTTTTCCGGATGGCCGTCCCGACCAGATGGTTCGCGGCGTCAACATCGTCGGCACGCCGCTTATTTCCATCACGAAAATCATCGCTACCGGAGACAAGCCCGAAGTCTTCAACGGTTACTGCGGCGCCGAATCCGGCTCGGTTCCTGTTTCCGCCGTCGCGCCGGAAATTCTCATCTCCGAAATGGAAGTCTCCAAAAAAGAAACTTCTACGGACATGCCTCCCATTCTTCCGCCGCCCGCGCACGATCCTGAGGCAAGGGTGAGACAGTGATCTGCGCGCGCCTCTCCCGCCTGTGGTCCGCGCTTGTCGCGCTCGCCGTTTTTGTCGCTCTCGCACTTCCTGCTGCTGCACAGTCCGACAACGACCATACCCTCGAAGCCATGCAGGACGAGATGAACCGTTCCGTCACGCGCCTCCAGCTTCCCGGCCAGCAGAAGCCTTATTACATCGAATACCGCATCGTCGACGTCGACGTTCGCGCCATAACTGCCGCCTTCGGTGACATCCTTTCCAGCTCCCACGAGCGCGAACGCTTTATGTCCGTGGATGTGCGCGTCGGGACAAACCAGCTCGACAGCTCCAATTTCATCAGCCAGAACGGCTTTCAGGGCTCCTCAAGTT
>JASHRN010000016.1 GCA_030037335.1 Candidatus Acidiferrales bacterium
GTTCCCGATGAAGGGACTGACCTCCGCGTTGAACTCGCGCTGAACATACGCTTCGCGAACGGCATTATAGTCACGTTCGCCGGTCTGATGCACCACGAAAAGCTGATTTTTTTTCGGGGCGAGCAAGTCCAGCGCGCCGGTCATGGCTTCGTTGATGGCGTGAGCGCCGCGGCTGCCGCCGGTAACGAGAAGGTTGAAAGGAGCGCCGTGAGAGGCGCGACTCGGCGCGTTGAAAAATTCCGCGCGTACAGGATTGCCCGTCGCGGTCGCTTTCGGGCCGAAGCGCGTTGCGGTTTCCGCGAATCCAGTGACGATGCGCTTGGCAAATGGCGCGAGCATGCGATTGGCGAATCCGGGCTCGGTATTCGGCTCAAAGAGAATCGTCGGAATACCGCGCATCGCGGCAAGCGCCATCACAGGGCCGGAAGCGTAGCCCCCGACACCGAATGCCGCGCAAAATTCGAATTCGTGGCGGCGCAGAATTTCGGCGGAATCCCAAAAACCAGCGCCGAGCATCGCGATGTTGCGAACGAATTTCATCCCGCCGATTCCCTTGAGCCCCGCGACGCGAATCGTTTCGAACGGCATGCCTGCTGCGGGAACCAATTTCGCTTCCAAGCCGTTTTGCGTGCCAACCATCAAGACTTCCCTCTTCGATTCCGTTGCCGCGCCAACTGAGCTGCGACGAATCCATTCCTGGGCGACGGCGATCGCCGGAAAAACGTGCCCGCCTGTTCCTCCGCCGGCGATGAGCAGCCTTCTCGCTTCAGCCATCGCAGCGAGTTCAAACCGCTTCCGCGTGCTGGCTGATATTCAGAAGCACGCCCGTTGCCAGCAGCATCACAAGCAAGCTCGAACCACCGTAACTGATGAACGGCAGCGGAATTCCTTTGGTCGGCATCAATCCAAGTACAACGCTGAGATTCACCAGCGCCTGTCCAACAACGAGAGTTGTGATTCCCAGCGCGAGCAGCCGGCCGAAAGCGTCCGGCGCACGAAATGCGGCGCGAAAACCGCGCCAGGCATAAACGCCGAAAAGCGAAACAATGACGAGCGCACCGATAAAGCCGAGCTCTTCGCACGTGACCGCGAAAATGAAATCGGTGTGCGCTTCGGGCAAATAGAAAAGCTTCTGCTTGCTCTCCATCAAGCCGACGCCAGTGAGACCGCCGGAGCCAACAGCGATGAGCGACTGCAGAAGCTGAAAGCCACGGCCCTGCGGATCGGCGTTCGGCGAGAAAAACGCGAGAACGCGCTCGTAGCGATATTGCGCGTGCACAATCAGGAGCCAAATGGCGGGCACGGAAACTGCTGCCAGGCCGCCAATATATTTCAGCGACAATCCCGCTTCAAAAAGCATCGCGAGGGCGACGAGAAAGATCATGCAGGAGGTGCCGAGATCGGGCTCGCGCAGAATGAGCGCGATCATTACGAGAATGGGACCAAGCGCGGGCAGAAGAGAATGCTTCCAATCGTTGACGCCAATGCCGCCCGGACGCATCCGCAATTCCAGAAACCACGCCAGATACAAAATCACAACAAGCTTGGCGAATTCCGAAGGCTGCAGGCTGATGGGTCCGGCGTGAATCCAGCGATGCGTGGCGTGAGTGCGATCCAGGAACAGCACGCCGATGAGCATCAGTAATATCAGCGCGACGCTCGGGTAAATGATGCGCGGCTGGCGGAGTCGGCGGTAATCGAAGTTCATCAGCCGAATCATTCCAAACAGCCCCACGACAAGAAAAACGAGCTGGCGTTCGAGGAAAACATACCCGTTGCCGTACATTTGCCGCGCCGTTACCGCCGACGCGCTAAAAACCATCACAATGCCGACCAGGCATAGCGCCAGGGTCACTCCAAACAACTTGCGATCGTGCTGCAAACTTCGCGGCATGCTTATCCTTTCCTCCCGGAATTCTGAGCCGTGCTTTCCGCTGCAAGTTGCGCCACCAGTTCCTTGAATTCGCGGCCGCGCTGCTCGAAATTTTCGTATTGATCGAAACTGGCGCAGGCAGGCGCGAGCAGAACAGTGTCGCCGGCTCTGGCATGTTCAAAGGCTGCAGCGATAGCGTTCCTGAGCGTGTCAACGCGCTCCATTGCAACGGCTCCGTCCAGCTCAGAAGCTATTTTGTCCGCCGCGGCGCCAATCAGTAGAACGAGCTTTGCTTTCTGCTGCAGCGGCTCGCGCAATGGCTCGTACGGGCTGCCTTTGTCTTTGCCACCCAAAATGACAATCAGCGAACCCGAAAATGCGTCGATGGCCTTCAAGGCGGCGTCAACATTCGTCGCTTTGGAATCGTTGTAAAAACTGACTCCAGCAATTTCGGCGACGAATTCGAGGCGATGTTCCACGCCCGGAAAACTGCGGACAGCGCCATCAATCGCATCCACAGGCGCGCCAGCCAGAATTGCCGCCGCGGAAGCAGCGAGAACGTTTTCCAAATTGTGTTCACCGCGCAGGGGAATGTCGGTGCGACGCATCAGGACGCTCTCGCTGCCCTCACGACGGAAAAAAATCTGATCGCCGCGCAAAAACGTTCCAGCGGCGAGGCGCTTTTGACGGCTGAACCAGAATGTCTGCCCGTGAGCCGGCCCGCGCTGCGCAACCTGTGGATCGTCGGCATTCAACACCGCGGCATCGCGATCGAGCATGTTCTTGAAGAGGTTTTGCTTCGCGCGGGCATATTCTTCGAATGACCCATGGCGGTCAATGTGGTCGGGTGTGAGATTGAGCAGCACACCAACGTCGGGGCGAAACGCATCGATGGTTTCGAGCTGGAAACTGCTCACTTCTGCCACGGTCACCGACGAATCGCTGGAAGCTTCGACGCGCGCCAGCAGCGGCGTTCCGATGTTTCCGCCAACGAGCACAGGAATTTTTGCTGATTGCAAAATGTGGCCAACCAGCGACGTGGTTGTCGTTTTGCCGTTGGAACCGGTGATTGCGACCAATTTGCCGCGCAGCAGCCTCCACGCAAGCTCAATCTCGCTCCAGACCGGGATATTGCGATTGCGAGCCAGCTCAAGACCCGGCAATTTCGCCGGAACACCGGGGCTCACGATGATGAGGTCGTGATTCAGGAAAAACTCGGGACGCGAGCCGCCGAATTCAAGCGCGACTCCGGCAGCGCGCAATCTTTCCGCGGTGCTCGCAAGCGCAGATTCAGGTTTTTCGTCGATTCCGGTGACGTGCGCGCCATACGCGGCGCAGAAAAGGGACACGACAATTCCGGTTCGCGCCAGTCCCACGACCAGCACGCGTTTTCCTTCGAGATCGACTCCCTGTCTCACGCCTTTACCTCAATTTCAAAGTCGTCAACGAAAACAGCGCGAACACCAGCGCCGCAATCCAGAATCGCACGATGATTTTCGATTCGCTCCAGCCCATCAATTCAAAATGATGGTGCAGCGGTGCCATGCGAAAGACGCGTTTGCGACGCAGCTTGAAAGAACCGACTTGAATGATTACCGAGACAGCTTCCACCACAAAAATGCCGCCGATGAAAAGCAGGAGGATTTCCTGCTTGATGATGACCGCGGTGACCCCGATGACTCCGCCCAGCGCGAGCGAGCCGACGTCACCCATGAACATTTCCGCGGGATGGGCGTTGTACCAAAGAAATCCAAGCGACGCGCCGACCACCGAGCCGCAGAAAATCGTCAGCTCGCCGACTTCGGGGATGCGCTGAATCTCCAGATATTCAGCGAAGCGCGCGTGGCTGCTGATGTACGTGAGAACCGTCAGCGCGCCGGCGGCGACCACAACGCAGCCAATCGCAAGACCATCGAGGTCATCGGTAAGATTCACCGCGTTCGATGCGCCTACGATAACGAACACCAAAAAGACTACGAACGGCACAAATGCGAGCAGCCAGATATGCGGGCGAAGAAGCAATGAGCGAACCACCAAATCCGGATGAAGCTTCTTGAAAAATGGAACGCTCAATTCCGTGGAATACGCGCCGCGCTGCTGGAGCGCGAGCAAAACAGCGCCGACGCCAATGCAGGTGAGGACCTGATAAAAGAATTTCGCTTTGGCGCTCAAGCCCATGCTGCGCTTGCGTACGACTTTGTTGTAATCGTCAACAAAACCGATGATGGCGAACGCAATCGTTGCTCCAAGAGCAAGCAGAGCATAAGGGCTGCGTAAATCGGCCCACAGCAAAGTCGGCACGACAATGGCCACAACCACCAGCACTCCGCCCATCGTCGGCGTGCCGGCTTTGGCTTGATGGTGTTTGGGGCCTTCCTCGCGAATGTACTGGCCAATTTGCATTTGCCGCAAATGGCGAATCGTCCACGGGCCGAAAACGAGAGTGAGAAATAATGCGGTCAGGCTGGCCAGCGCGGTGCGAACGGTAATGTAACGGAACACGTTGAGCGGGCTGTAATGCGGGCGGAGGACTTCGACGAAAAGATAGTAGAGCATCTCAGCCAGCCCTCTCGTGCATTGCGTGAACTTTTTCGGCGTCCGCTTCAGCCAGAGGAAATTTTTCGCGCAGTCGCGAAGCGATGGATTCCATATGGACGCCGCGCGAGCCTTTGATCAGCGCCAAATCTCCAGACGCAATGAATTCCGCAATTTTCTGTGCAGCCTCTTCGGATGACGCAAACATCGCGGTTCGCTCCGGCGGAAGTCCGACTTCTATCGCGCCTTGGACGATTCGCTCTGCGTCTCCCGCAACGCCAAAAATCCAGTCGACTTCCGATTTCTTGGCGGCGTATCTGCCCACGCGCTCGTGCAATTCGCCGGAAGCAGGGCCGAGCTCGCGCATTTCGCCGGCTACGAGAATGCGGCGGCGATAGCCGGGCGTAGCGGCGAGCAGGTCGAGCATACGCTCAAGCGCCATAGGATTTGAGTTGTAACAATCGTTGATGACCGCGAAACCAGCAGCGAATTTCAGAAATTCGCCGCGCATCGAGGCGGGTTGGAGTGATGGGAAAACCCGCTTGGCTTCAGAAGCGCCAATGTTCCATTGGCTGGCAGCGGCAAGCGCCGCGAGCGCGTTCATCACGTTGTGACGGCCCGGCAAAGGCAAGCGCAATCGCGCCAGTTCTTCAGGAGATTCGTAATCGAAAGCTGAGCCGTCCATGCCGCGATTTTCGATGTTTTCCGCGCGAAACTCTGCGGATTCAGAAAAGCCATAACGAAGCACGCGGCCGCGGAAGCCTTCGCCGAATTTAGAAACGCGCGAATCGTCGGCATTGAGCACAGCAACAGGCTCGCTCCCGCCCAGACCTTCGATGAGTTCGCGCTTCGCCAGAGCAATTTCGTCGACGGAAGAAAAAAACTCCAGATGGACGGGCGCAACATTGGTCACAATGCCCACATCAGGACGCGCGATTTCGGCGAGGCGCGCGATCTCCCCGCGATGCGACATGCCCAGCTCTACCACAGCGGCGTCGTGCTCATCGGTCAGGCGGAAAAGTGTCAACGGCAGGCCGTATTCGTTATTCAGATTGCCTTCGGACTTCAAGACGCGAAACCGCGCGGCCAGCAGTGCCGCAAGAATTTCCTTGGTGGTTGTTTTGCCGGCAGAGCCAGTGACTGCGGCAATGCGCCGCGACGGCTGCGCTTTGCGCCACTCATCGCAATATTTCGAGGCAAGTTCCTGCAAGGCGCGCACTGTATTTTCGACAGCCAGAAGTTTGCCTCGGAGCGACTCCGGGTATTTGGCCGCTCGCCGGGATTCCACCAAAGCCGCGACGGCGCCTCGCTCAAGAGCCACCGCGACGTAGTCGTGGCCATCAAATCGCGGGCCGCGAATGGCGATAAAAAGCTCTCCAGGCCGAATGGTTCGCGAATCAATCGAGACGCCGGCCAGTTGGGCCAGGGAATCGGCGGACGTGGGAGCCGAAACGCCCACGGCATTCGCCACATTTGCCACCGTCCACCGCATCGCTTCTCCACAGGGCTGGAAGCCACCATCTCCGAGAACCGAGTTCAATTCGCGCTGCTTAAATCTTCAACTCTTCGCTGCGCTGTAGCCGTGACTCCCGAGCACGCGCCGGGCAACTTCACGATCGTCGAACTCCACTGGCCCATCGCGAAGAACCTGAACCGTTTCGTGCCCCTTGCCAGTAAGCAGGACGATGTCGCCCGGTTTTGCTTCGCCAAGTGCCATCTCAATTGCCTTCGCGCGATCCGCTTCCACGCGATATTTCGCACCCGTTTTTTGCAGGCCCACAAGCACGTCGTTGATGATGCGCAGCGGGTCTTCGTTACGCGGATTGTCGCTGGTCAAAATCACCAGGTCGCTCAGGCTACCTGCGGCCTCACCCATCAGCGGGCGTTTGGTGCGGTCGCGATCACCGCCGGCGCCAAAAAGAGTGATGATGCGCTTCTCTGGCGCTAGCTCGCGCGCGGTGGAGATCAGGTTACGAAGCGCGTCGTCGGTGTGCGCGTAGTCGACAATCACGAGGAACGGCTGGCCGCACGCGACGCGCTCGAATCGCCCCGGAACACTTTCCAGCTCGCGAATCCCGGACTGGATCGCGTCACCGCCGATTCCGAGCGCGACTCCCGCGCCGATTGCCGCAAGAATGTTGTAGACATTGATTTTCCCTACCAGCGGCGATTGAACTTCGATTGCGCCCACCGGAGTCTGCGCCGTAAATTCCAGGCCGGAAAACGAGAGCGGATACTTCTGCGTTTTGATCTGCGCGCCATTTTTCAAACCATAAGTAAGCGTTTGCCGCGCGACCCCTTCGAGCTGCTTGCCGTAAGGATCGTCGCTGTT
>JASHRN010000119.1 GCA_030037335.1 Candidatus Acidiferrales bacterium
CGAGGCTACGATGATCACGTTTACGTTGATCTTTCCGGGCAGATACGAACAGGTGAATGGAATTTTCCGAAATCCGTACAGGTCAGCATCGCAAAGCATCATTCCGAAAAGTGCCAGACAAATCAGATGAGCCGCAGCTTGCATCCACGGCCAAAGCCAGAAACATACCACCGCAGAAATCATCCACACCGGTGCCACCGCAAGCAGCGCCATCGCGCGCCTCTGCGCCACGAGCACGTTTGAGCCATCCTGAATTCCGACGGCGCGAAAAATCCAGTTCGCGGGCATTTCAAGCGGAAATGCAAACACGACGCGCAGTCCGACGACCGCCAGAATCATCATCACGATGCTTGCAGCCAGCAAAGGAGCATTTGCTTCGCGCCAAAGGTGATGGGCAAGCGCCGCGGGAATCTCCTTGTCTTCTCTCAACGCTTGCACCAGCAAGATCGTGCATGCCAGCCCGAGCCCCAGATAAAAACTCCAAATCAATCGGTGCTGGCGGCTGCGCGCGAGCGTCCGCACGCAAAATTGCCCGATGGCTGTCTGCATCCTGCCGCCGAACCTCGGCAACCATCGCAGCCCGCGCACACCTGGCGCGATGTCTGGCGCTTCGGCGATTTGCCGCATCGTTCTCACATACGAAAACGCGTACGCGACCGCCGCTGCGAACGCCGCAATCGCCAACCCCGTCCATGCTCGCTTCGCCAGCCAGCCCGTGTCCGCATTCATCGACCCATTCAATTGCCCGAGCAGACCCAGAAACCAATAGGTTGGAATCCATCTGAGAATTCGCTGATTTTCCGGCACCGCCAGCATTTTCAGGCTATCGACCGGAGGCTCCAGGAAATACACAGCCACAAACAAACAAAAAGCGGCGGTCTGCAAAAATCCCGAAACGCGCAGAAGGATCCGTCGCGGCAGCGCCTGCGCCGCCAATCCCTGCAGAGCGAGAAGACTGCAATAAACAAACGTTCCTGCCGCGAACATCGTGAACCAATACGCTCCAAACGCGCGGGCGAAACTGATGACCCCGAAAGTCGGCGCGAATTTGAAAGACCAAGTTAGTCCAGCCCCACAGTGGAGCAAAGCCACCACGAGCCCCAGCGCAGTAGCCGTAGCTGCTACTTTGGCGAGAAACATCGTCCGCGGGCGCACCGGCAGCGGCGCCAGCACAAACACGTCGCGCCGGTCTGGGGAAATCGAATCCCAACTGAAGACGGTGAATATGCCGACGACGAGCATCGTGGTGGCAACCAGGTTGTTTTCGGTCAACAGTTTGAGACCAGAAGGCACGTTGCCGATCATGATGGCGAAAAGAGCGAAAGCCGCGCTAATCCAGACGAGCAGTGCCGCGAACCGGCCCAGCAGCTTGTTCGCGTCGCCCTGTGCTGAAGCCGACAGAACTTCCAGATCAACCACGCGGAAAAGAAATTGCCGATAGAGGATTCGAAATTGTGCCTTCGAGTTTTCTGCCGCGTTCATGCGTGAATCAAATCCGCAATCTCACGCGAAATCGCCGCCGTGTCTTGCTCAACGGCCAGTTGCGAAAAAATTCCTTCGAGCGTCGGCGTGGCCGTCAGTTTGCGTAAATCCTCGATCGAATCATCCGCGACGACTTTGCCCCGATTCAAAATCACCACATGCGAACACACGCGCTCAACCGTCTCCAGTTCATGCGAGCTGAACAGCACCACTTTTCCTCGCGCCGCAAGCTCCTGAATCAAGCTGCGCAGCACCAGGCTCGTGCCCACGTCCAGTCCCGAAAATGGCTCGTCCAGCAATAGGAGTTCCGGATTGTGCAGCAGCGCCGCCGAAAGTAGAATCTTTTGCCGCATCCCTTTCGAATACGCCGCTATCGCCGCATGCAGGTTGCCGTGAATCCCCAAAAGCCGCAGCAAGCCGTCAATACAATCCGCAGTTGCTTTCTCCGGCAGATTCCGCAGTTGCCCCACCATGGTCAAATACTCGAGTCCGCTCAGATGCGAATACAGATATGGCTCTTCCGGTACGTATCCCAGCCGCTGCTTGTAGCTGAGCAGGTCGCGCTCGATCGACTCTCCGCCGAATAGCACCTTGCCGGCCGTGCTCTCCATCAGTCCGGCGATGATTTTCATTGTTGTGGATTTTCCGGAGCCGTTCGGGCCGAGGTATCCTGTAATTTCGCCGGCGCGCGCGGTGAAGCTAACGTCATCGACTGCGATGATTCCCTTAAACCGCTTGCAAACGTGCCGCAATTCTAATTCCGACATGGCGCACCTCGCGAAAGACTATGTAGCATTCTGCTTACATCAATTACCTCTTGTCAAGTAGCATGCTACATAGCTATACTGCGCGCGTGACGTCCTCCGCCAAGCTTTCTCATACCGCCGCCATGATCCTTCAGGCTATTCATGCGGGCCATGTTTACGGCTTCAGCGTGATGGAAACCACCGGCTTACCGAGCGGAACCGTCTATCCGGCGCTGCGACGCCTCGAACGCGACGGGCTGATCGGCTCGCAGTGGGAATCGCAAAGAATTGCTGACGCAGATCAGCGTCCCGCCCGCAAGTATTACCGAATCACGCCTGCAGGGAAGATCACGCTGCAAGCTTCGCGTATGCGCTATCCGCTGCTCGCTCGATTGTTTCCGGTTTCTGCAGGAGGAAAAGCATGACCTCTCGCACATTCCATGCTGCGATTCTTCGCAATGCCGCCGTGCTCGTGCCCGCGCCGCGAAGGGCCGACTGGCTCGCCGAATGGAATGCGGAGCTCTGTTACATCGACCGCGACGCCACGGCGTTTTGCCTCGGCTCTTTTCGCGACGCACTCTGGCTGCGCTGTCACACTCCCGGCGCAATCCGTCGCATGTTCAGCATGGATTCGCCTTTGCGCTGCGTACTTTTTTTGGTGAGCCTCGTCGCACTCACCTTGTCATTGATTTTTCCGTTCCGGGATCTCTGGCGTCCTTTGTGGTCGCCGCCGGGAGCCGAGCAATTCGCGCTCGCCATCCTTCAGATGTACCTGGTGGCGCTGCTCGTGCTTGCGGCGTTGTGGCCGCCGTCGCTCGGCGACTATCCCGCAGATCCTTCCGGGCCGTCCGTGAAAATTCGGCTGCGCCGCTGGATTTTTCTCGCCGCCAAATTCGTGCTGCTCACGCCGATACCGATATTCCTGAGCGTTGCGCTTCTCCCAGTGTTTCCGGGCGCACCCTCCATCCTGATGTTCGTCTGGATTTTCGGATTCCGCTGGGTCCTCGCCGATCAGCGCCGCCGCTGTCCCGTCTGCCTTCATTTTCTTTCGAATCCAGTCACCATCGGCAGCCCATCGCAGAGCGTTCTCGGCCGCTATGGCACGGAACTAGCTTGCCCACACGGCCACGGAGTCCTCTACGTCCCCGGCGCTCCAACCACGTGGTCCAGCCGCCAGCGCTGGCAATACTTGTCATCATAGGACCGAGGATCTTGTTCGCCACTCGCGTCCACCGCAGGCTAATACCGCCTCGTCTCTATGCTTTTACTTCCACCCAGCTGTAGTGACTCCCCACACTCCAAAAATGCGGCGGGTTCGGTCCGCAAAAACACTTCCGGCAAGCAGGACGGCGCAGGCGAGCAGCCGTCCCCGTGAGTCACGCCCTTCTCGGAGGCGCGTTAAGACGTGGGAGACAGAATCCAGTTAAAGGGCAAAATTTGGAGCAGCTTTGTCTTGGACGCTTTTCCGTGCCATCCACAATTAGGAGTCGGACAAGAAAGTTCTTCGTTGCCGTAGATGCGCATGGCTTCGGATTCGGAGAGCGGTGCTGGTGCGCCCTGCCTCTGTAAGTTGATGTTATGATGACCTTTAGGGCATTGAAAGACTAATCTGTAAGCTAAGCTCATGCTCTAGTGTAGCACGTCTGGCTCATTGGTGCTCGGACGGGCCGGATCGGGTCTTGTGATGCAGCATTTTTCGTGAGCCGGCAACAGCAGCCCTTCTCGCACCGCAAGCAGCGTCGGTTCGGGAAGACAACGCTAAGCCTTGTCAATTCTGCGAGGAGGCGATGCCGAGGGACTTCATTTTGCGGTAGAGATGGGTACGTTCGAGGCCGATGGCCGTCGCCGTGCGCGTCATGTTCCACTGATTTTCCTGAAGCTTGCGCAAAATGAATTCGCGTTCATATGCAGACCGCGCTTCGTGCAGGGTAGCGAAAGTGTGCTGCGAGGTCCGCGTCGCGCCGCGAAAAAGCTCGGGGGGCAGATGCTGTGGTTCGATCTGTTGCGCGGGGCAAATAATCACCAATCGCTCGATTAAATTCTTCAACTCGCGGACATTTCCCGGCCATGGATAGCGCATCAGAATCTCAACCGTCGCCGGCGAAAGTTCTTTAGCTTTTTTCCCGTACGCGCGATTGAACTCGTCGAGAAAATGACGCGCCAGCACGGGAATATCTTCGATGCGGTCGCGCAGCGGCGGAACAGTGAAGGGGATTACGTTGAGGCGGTAAAATAAATCTTCGCGAAAACTGTTGCGCGCGATTTCGTCCTCGAGTTTCTTGTTTGTGGCGGCGATGACACGCACGTCC
Source organism: Candidatus Acidiferrales bacterium (assembly GCA_030037335.1). Taxonomy (GTDB): domain Bacteria; phylum Acidobacteriota; class Terriglobia; order Acidiferrales; family UBA7541; genus DAHUXN01. The sequence goes on from JASHRN010000119.1 coordinate 4,538, forward strand.
ACCGCAATCATGTCTCCGGAACCGATTGGCTCAACGCGCTGCTCCTCGAGCGCGCGCAAAACCTTCGATTGCGTTTTCAGGCTCATATCGCCGATTTCGTCCAGAAAAAGTGTGCCGCTATCGGCCTTCTGAAATTTACCCGTTTTGTCTTCGCTCGCGCCGGTGAAACTGCCTTTGTGATGTCCGAAAAGCTCGGACTCGATTAACTCCTCCGGAATCGCCGCGCAATTCACCTCCACAAACGGATTGCTGCTGCGCGGGCTCTGCGCGTGCAGCGCGCGCGCCACAAGCTCTTTGCCCGTTCCGCTTTCGCCGTAAATCAAAACGCGGCCGACCGTGGGGGCGGTGAGAGCGATTTGCTGGCGCAAGGCTTTCATCGGGACGCTCTCACCAAGAATTTGGTACCGCTGCTCGAGCTCGGCGCGCAATCGTCGGTTTTCCTTTTCGAGGCGTATGTAGTGCAGTGCGTTTTTTACTGCGAGGACTGTTTTTTCCAGCGAGAGCGGCTTTTCGATGAAATCGAAAGCGCCGAGTTTGGTAGCGCGCACGGCGGTCTCGATTTTTCCGTGGCCGGAGATCATCACCACCATGGGAATCGTTTCGCGTTCATTGAGACGTTCCAGCGTGACGAGCCCGTCGATTCCCGGTAACCACACGTCGAGAAGAATCAGATCGAACGCGCGTCGATCGACAGCGGCGAGGCATTCCTCGCCGGACGCGATTGCCTCGACCTCGTAGCCTTCGTCGCGCAGCAGCGAGCCGAGCGACTGGCGTATGCCGGCTTCGTCGTCGACGATGAGAATTGACGCAGGCATTGAGGAATTAGGATAACGCAGAATCGTGTACTTTGGCTCGCTTGGGCTTGAGAGGCCTTCTCGCATCTATCCAAATCTCTAATGTTCATTACAGATGCGGTTTCGGAGTCAGTTGGCGCTTCGCCAGCCTTCGGCGGAGACGCTCCACAGCCCGGGTCGGCATTTCGCCCAAATCTGCTGCGGATAAACCCCTACCACGCGAGCAGTAAGTCACCGGATTGCTCGGTTACGCAAAGTTCGGTAATTCATAGGTAGCGACCCTGCCCGTTCGCACTGCGAACGCTGATTATTGGAGACTCTATGAGCGCCCGGATGCCCAGAATGGAGACCCGCATTCCCGCGAAATCGGCGATCCGCATCACGTCGCTGGAGCCGCCGGAAACGTCAGAGTCCGCGGCGGTGGAAGACGTGAGCCGCCATGGCGCGCGCGCTATTGCTACTGTTCCGTGGAAACAAGGCAAGCGCGTGCTGGTTCAGTCCCTCAGCGGCACATTTCGCGCGCATGGCCGGATTGTGTATTGCGAACCGGATAAAAAAGCTCCCGGTCGATTTATAGTCGGCCTGGAATTTTTCTGGCCGACCGGGAAATGGGAAGATTAAGAACTGAAATGTCCGCCACCAGACGTTGGTAGAACACCATCGTGCAAGCTACATTTTGCGTGACAAAATCTGCGAGTACTGCGCCGCGATGGCATCCCACGAAAGATATTTTGCTGTTACCTCCGCGTTGCGTCCGCAGAGATCTGTGTAAAGTTTCGCATCCGCAAGAACCCGGGTAAGCGCTTCCGCAAGAGCAGCCCCGTCATTGTTTTCGACCAGCAAGACGCCGGCTTCTGTGATGGGTGAAGCAGTCTCCGCGCCGCGATAGCCGACGACCGGAATTCCGCTGACTATCGCCGCAATGGCGCTGCCGCGGCGGCTCGAAATCGAGCCGCGGACGAAAAGCAGAACATCGGCTTGCGCCAGCCGTGCGCGAACTTCGCCAGCGGGGAGCACTCCGGAAATGGAAAGGGCAATGTTGGCTCCAGCGAGCTCCTTGTGGAGAGCAGGTTCCGCTTCCAGAGCGCCTCGGCCAAAGACATCCAAACGCAATCCTGGCAGCCTCGCTGCGGCATGTTTCATCGCCTTTGCGATTTCGCGTGCTTCCCTTGCAATATGAACGCCTCCCGTGACTCCAAAGACGGCCACGGTAGGCGTCGCAGCGAGGCTCTTGCAAAGAGTTACAGGCTCGACGGGCGGAAAATTTGCGCCTACAGGGATAAATGCTGCGCGTGATGAATCGAATGGAAGCCAGGGGAGTTGCGGGGCCGGCACGGTCAAAATTGGAATCTCCGCGCATCGAAACACAGTGCGAATCGAAAAAATTTGGCAGGCGCAGCGTATGCATTGAATCCAACCGCGTGCCGGCCCGTAGCTCACATCGTGAAAAACGGCTCCCATGCGGACGCGGCGAATCTTCAGAATTGCAAGAACACCAAGCGCGCCAATCGGAAACCCGCGGCGCGACCACATCAGCGCGGTGTATTGCAGAAATACGACGCGCCCTTTCCAGGCCCGACTTTGTTTCCACAGATTGAACAGCGCTTTCCGCCAGCCAACGTTTTCCCAGCGCAACTGAACCAGGTCCAGGCGCACGCCACGCCGGGCGAAAGCTTCCGATAGAAGCTCGCAATAATCGCGAACGCCATCGGTCGGCAAGTCCAGGCGGCCCAGTAAGGCAGTTATTCGCGGCGCAGTCTGCTCATGCGGGTTTTCCGTTGAATCGCAACGGGTTGAATCGCGAGGGCCTGCAGCGGGGAAAGCATCTGGCGGGTAAGCGGAGATCATAGGAGCGAAGATTCGAGCGCTCAATCGGCTCGTACAAGCATAGTACCTATTCTCGTACTGCTAGGCCAGATGCGAAAACGCACAAATCAGGCAACCGAAACACAGGTTGCGCGTCGAATACTGTAGCGTTATCAATGAAGAAGCGCCTGATTGCGCCGGGCGGGGGGAAATAACTTGCACCGAGGGCGCTGATGCGTCATCTTACGCAAGACTCAAGCCATAATCGGAGGCGGACATTGAAGATTTTTCTGCGCATTTTCCTGCTCTTTGCGATCACGACAATTTTTGCAGGCGGCTCTTTTTCAAGCGCCCAGACGAGCGCGCAGCAGGCGCCGGATCAGAACGTTCAGGTGATTAACGTCACAGCAAAGAAATACAGCTACACGCCGGCGGAAATCCACGTGAAGAGAGGCACGAAGGTGCAATTGCGCATCACAGCGCTGGATCACGAGCACGGTTTCAAGATTAACGTCTATCCGGATGGCGGAAATACCAAGGGAAGCGAAGGGCTGGTATTTACGTCTCCGCAAGATTGTTGGGCGATTAAGAAAGGCCAAACCATCACCGTCGAATTTGTGGCGAAAACAGCCGGCAGTTATCCGTTCAAGTGCTGCAAGTTTTGCGGATTTGGGCATATGGGCATGAAGGGCGAAGTAGTGGTCGACGAGTAGACGTTACACCGGCTGGATTCTAGGAACCGGAACAGGAACGCATGCGGGATGGTTTCGCGGTGCCACAATCCATTCGCGAGAAGCAAGACGCAGTGCGGCCAAATTGAGGCCAGAGAATACGTCAGGGAATTTGTCGAGCTTTTCGAGCGCTGCGGTTACCAGCGATTGCATTCCGGCGCGATTTCCTCGCGAATAGTGGTGAAAAGCCGCTGTCAGTTGAATCAGGCCCTGCAGAAAGAGCTTTTCATCCGGCGGTGCCGTTAGCCAGATTTCTTCCCAAACTTCGTGCGCTTTGAAAAACTCACCGGAATTGAAAAGAATGACTCCATTCTGGAATTTTTCCTGATTCAGGGCCATGAAGGATGAAATATTCTTGTCCACGCGCGGCAAATGTTTTTCGCGTCAAAGACATAATGATAACAGAACGTTTTGAGGCGAGGACAAATTGGAAATTGCTGTGGAGATTCCGGGCGTTCGCCTGGGAGTAGTCGAAGCCGACGGCGTGACCGTTGCCGCGCCGGGGGCTGATCTCATGCGCGACATAGACCAGAAATGCGGCGAATTACGCCGAAAATTCACGGTTGAGTCTCTCGCGGAATACGAGCCGATTATTGCCGTGCGCGCGATGTTTCGCGGATGGGGCATGGACCCATCGAAGTATCGGCCCTCCTCGGAGGCGCTCTTGCGGCGAGTCGTGCAAGGCAAAGGCCTGTATAACGTCTCGAATGTCGTGGACCTGACGAATCTTGGCTCCATCGAGACCGGCTGGCCCTATGGCGTTTATAATCGCGAAGCGATCTCAGGGAGGATTTGCCTGCGGCTCGGCTTGCCAGGCGAAAAGTATGAAGGAATCGGCAGGCGAGTTTGGCATTTGGAGGGTCGACCGGTGCTCGCAGACGCGGACGGACCATTTGGCAGTCCGATCAGCGATTCCACACGTACGCAGGTACGGGAAGGTGTCACCGAGGTAGTTGCAGTGATTTATGCGCCCACCTCGGCTTCGGCACCGGTTATTTCGCAGGCTGCCGCGAAGCAGGGGCAGAGGCTCCGGTTGTACGCTCAAGCGAGAGAAGCGCGCACCTTCGGATAAACGACTAATCGCAGTTTAATCATTTTTTATCTTGGAAAATGACTCCCTGCAGGCCCGCTCTGCATCAAAGCATACGCATACAGTAATTCACCGCGGCTTCTGCGCTGGAAAGCCAAACGTCAGACAGGTATCTTGGAAGGTTAGCGGAGCTGGATTCAGTGGATCATTTTCATCTTGTCCTCATCATTCACGCGCACCAGCCAGTAGGGAATTTCGATTCCGTAATTGAGCATGCGTACGAGAAGTCATATCTGCCATTCGTTCAGGTGCTCTTGAAGCATTCTTTCTTGCGCGTCGGGCTTCATTACTCGGGCGGACTCCTCGAATGGATTGAGCGGAAACATCCGGAGTATTTTGAAACCGTCAAAACCCTGGTCAAGCGCGGGCAAGTCGAACTTCTAGGCGGCGGTTACTATGAGCCGATTCTGGTGGTGATACCCAAAAAAGACGCGCAGGAACAAATTGACAAGCTCGCGGCATATTTGGCGCGCCATTTCGGAAAGCGGCCGCGCGGAGCTTGGTTGGCCGAACGCGTC
>JASHRN010000017.1 GCA_030037335.1 Candidatus Acidiferrales bacterium
GGACTCCAAGAAACGGAGATGGGGGCACCCGAAAAGGCGAAAAGCCGCAGAAGTTCGCGAAAGGCGCGAACCTCTGCGCTACACAAACAAAAATTAGTGGGTGTAGCTGGAGTTGATGAAGGCGTCGACGTCGCGATGCAATTTGTCGTGCTGCTTCTGGTCGATGTAAACCATGTGACCCGACTCGTAATAATCAAAGCTGACGTTTTTGCGAATCGATGGCTCGAGCTGCATGTGAGAAACAGTTTCCTCGATGCCGTTGAAGGGCGTGGCGAGATCGTAGTAGCCGCAGAGAACGAGCAGCTTGAGACTTCCCTCCTCGGTCATCGCTGAGCGAAGAGTTTCGGCGACTTGAGGAAGAGCCTGCATGTCCCAGGGACGAACGTTGCCGCTGACAGCGTAATACTGATTGTCGTCCCAACCGAGATCGCGGCGAACATAATCCTGGAAAGTGGCGACAAACGCACCTTCATAGGAGGCTTCGCTGGGATCGTATTCAGGATATTCCTCCGCGGCATCGCGGTTGTAGCCAGTGAAGCGCGAGTCGAGGCGGCCAACGATGAGGCGCTTGTTGCGCATCAGTTCGGCGAACCAACGGAAAGAAGCGACGCGGAGATCGCATTCCTTGATGAATTGCGGCGAAAGCGCGGTGAGATGGGCCATGTCGGCGACCACTTTGTTGTATTCCTCGGGAGAGATTTCGTCGCCTTTGGCGAGAGCCTGAGCGTATTCGCCGTGAGCAAATTCGCGGGCGCGCTGAGCGATTTCGCTGATGCTGAGACTCTGCAAATCAGAAGACAGAAGATGGTGGTACCAAGCCGAGGTGATGTAGGTCGGCAGATAAAATTCGTCGCGGTCGTCGGCGCCCCACGACGCGAACGCCATTGTGGAAAGCAGGACGACACCGTTGAGATACATGTTGTGACGGTGTTCGAGAACGCCCGCGAGTTCAGCCGAGCGGGTGGTGCCGTAGCTTTCGCCGATGAGATATTTGGGCGAGTCCCAGCGCTCGTTGCGAGTGATGTACTGGTAGATGAAATCGGAGAAAATATTGGCGTCCTGAACAACTCCGTAGAATTGCGAAGGATTCTGCTCAGGCGCGGGGCGGCTGTAGCCAGTAGAAACGGCGTCGACGAAAACGAGGTCGGTGGCGTCGAGGAAGGAATCATCGTTGTCCTTGATTGTGTATGGAGCAGGCATGCCATGCCCGTCGGCAGTGAGGACAACTTCTTTGGGGCCCATGCCCATGTGAGTGAAAAGAGAAGCCGAGCCGGGGCCGCCGTTATAAACAAAGGCGATGGGACGCGTGGCGACGTCAGAGACGCCGTCTTTCGTGTAGGCGACGAAGAAGAAAGTGGCTTTGGGATGGCCTTCGTCATCTTTGATGACGTAAGTGGCGGCGGTGGCGGTGTAGTTGATTTCTTCGCCACCGATGCGGGCGCTATGGTGGGTCACGGAAGATTTCTCAACAGGCGGAGGAGGAGGCGCTTCGTGCTGCGACTGGCTATTTTCGGCGTTTTGTTGAGGCGGCTGCATTCCCGGAGGAGGCATTCCGGGGCGGCGGCGCTGCTGAGCAAAAAGGCTGAAGGAAGCGAAAAAGACGGCCAAAGTTGCGACGGCGAGATAACGTGCTTTCATAGCATCCTCTGCTACCAGTGCAGCGGAAAACGCACACCGGCAGACTGAATGAATTTTGCTGCGAACTGTTCAGAATCAAGAAGCTGAGACGTAAGGAGGGGTTTAGAAGTTTCAATTGCGGAGGCTGGAGGCAAAAAGCAGGTCCCTGCCTGCGGCAGGCAGGCCTCACCACCATCGCGCGCCATTTTCATTCATATTGGCCGCTTGCCGCGGCCGAGCGCGCTGGGTTCGGGATGACAACGCAAAGCGGCGTCGAGTTCCGGCTCCGCCGGAATCCGCGAAGCGGACCGCCGCACTCCAAAAAGACAAAGCATCCCACCCTTCACAAAGGGCGCGAAGGATGGGGCACCCGAAAAGGCGAAAAGCCACAGAGTTCGCAAAAAGCGCGAACCTCTGCGCTACAAAGTCAAAGGCAAAAGCAGGTTCCTCGTCGCGGCTCATCGCACCGCGATGTGCCAAATCGCTCCTCGGAATGACAAGTCCGGTTGAGAAGGGGAAAAATTGACAAAGCCTCGGAAAATGGAGAGACTGTTCGAGTTTTGTACGAATTCCGCAATTTGACCCAGCTGCCGTTTGACCTACAGTCGGCGGTTGAAAATGAAGTTCCGTAAGATACAAACCGATGGTTACCCCCCCGGAGTAAATTCCGAAGTCGAGGGAACTTGCACAGAGAACTGCATTGCGCTTTTGGAATACAAGAATTGGTGTTTGCGATAAACGAACAATGAACCGGCGAAACGGAAGAGTCGCGGAGGTCAGCCAGATGGAAACAGGCATCTGCCCCACAAACGGACGGATGCTCCGCGATATCGAGTTTCAATTGATCGAAAGTTTGCCGGTCGGCATGGCGCTCATCGAACTGTGCATGCCGGGAGATTCACGGACGTGGCGGCTGACGACGGCGAATACGATCGCGAGGCAGGCGATCGGCGATTCACTGCTCGATTTCCTGGTGAGCCGGTTGGCGACTTTTCCTTTTCGAAACAATATCGAGGAGATATACGAGTAGATTTTGCACACCCAGCGACCGAAGAGACTGCGATGGATCGCAGTAGAGATTGGCGCAGTGCGGCGGACATATTCAGTGACGGCGTTTTCGGTGCCTCCGAAGCACATCGGCCTGCTGATGCAGGACGAATCGATCCATGCGGAGACGCGAAAGGCGCTCACCGACGAGAGGAATATTCACGCGGAAGTGAACCATGCGATCAAATCGTTTCTGTGGGGAGGGAACCCGGCGACACTGGGGACAATTTGGGTGAGCCGCGAAGCCCAAGAAATTTTGGGGTATTGGCCGGAGCACTGGATCAACATTCCGAATTTCTGGGTGGATCATATCCATGCGAGAGACCGTGAAAAGGTGCTCAGACTGGCGGAGTGTGAGTCGCAAGAGGAGCGGTTCGATTACCGCATTGATACTGCGAATGGCGAGGAAAAATGGCTTTACGCTGTGATTCGCAGGGTTGAAAGGCCGGACGGCACGCCAGAGCTCACCGGAGTGATGATTAACATCACGGGACGGAAGTTGGCGGAGGAAAAAGCGCACGATTTAAGTGGCCAACTGCTGCACTCTCAGGATGACGAACGCCGGCGGGTTGCGCGGGAACTGCATGACAGCTTGGGTCAGTATCTTTCCCTGCTGGGAATGAATGTGGGGCGGCTGTCTCGAACGGTTGAAGGATTGACTGATGAGCAGCGCAGGATCTTTGGAGAAACTACGGACCTGGTTGAGCTGTGCTGCCGCGAAGTGCGGACCATATCATACCTGATGCACCCGCCGATGCTGGATGAGGTGGGGCTGGGCCCCGCGCTGGACTGGTACGTAAAGGGATTTTCGGAACGAAGCGGAATCGAAGTGGCAGTCGAAGCAGGAGAGGGACTAAAGAAGCTGCCGAAACACGTGGAGACAGCGCTTTTCCGGATCGCGCAGGAGGGGCTGACTAATATTTACAGGCATTCGGGAAGCAAAAAGGCGACTATCAGCTTGCGAAACGAGGGGAATGAACTGGTTTTCGAGGTGGTGGACTACGGAAAAGGCATCGAGATGAGCGCCCGAGAAAATAACAGGGATGCCGAAAGCATAGAAGGCAAAGGCGTGGGAATTCGCGGCATGCGCGAGCGAATGCGCGAGCTGGGAGGTACACTAGAAGTGCTTTCAGGCGCGGGAGGAACGACGGTGCGTGCGCAAATTCCAAGAAGAACCAAAGCGTTCACTCCAGATCATATATCGGAGAATGTCGAGCCAGCGGCAGTGGGCAACCGAAATGGTGAGTGATCATTTTACTTAGCGCGAGGACGAAATGCTGCCAGAAATCCAGCGCAGATCCGACGTGCCGATCTTTTCGCAACTTCAGCAGGAGCGAACGGCCATGACTCCAAATAGAAGCAGGAGGACGGCCCCAAAAACATGAAACCGCCCCCCTCGAATAAGGAAGCAAAACAGGCCTCAGAAGTGGAACCGCTCGCTCAAGAACACCAAGGGTCAAGCGAAGACTTCGTGATCGTTGCCATTGGAGCGTCGGCCGGAGGGCTGGAAGCGTTCACGGAATTGATACGGGCGCTGCCGGCAAACACGGGATGGCGTTCGTGCTCATCCAGCATATGGACCCGACGCACCACAGCTTGCTGCGAGATCTGCTGTCAAAAGAGACTTCGATGACGGCGCTGGAAGTGACCAATGGGATGCGCGTCGCGCCAAACCATGTCTATGTGATCCCGCCGAACTCAACGATGTCGATCGCGAACCGCGTGCTGCAATTAAATCCACGGGAGGACGCGTATGCAACGCGAATGACGGTAGATCACTTCATGCGCTCACTCGCGGAGGATCAGGGCAGCAGGTCCGCAGGGGTGATCCTATCGGGATCGGGTTCAGATGGCACGCTCGGGCTAGCGGAAATCCAAGCGCAAGGCGGCGTGACATTTGCGCAAGATGAGAGCACAGCGCGGCACGACGGAATGCCGAGGAGTGCGATCGCTTCCGGAGCGGTCGATTTTGTGCTGCCTCCGAAAGGAATCGCACAGGAATTGGTGCGGATCGGGCGGAACCGCTTCATTGAACCGGTGGAAAGAGGAGAAGGAGACGGAGACAGTGCTGGAGACGCGCATCCAGCAATCTATTCCATTTTCCAACTTTTGCGGAAAAGCTCAGGGCTGGACTTTACGTATTACCGGCATACGACAATTCGGCGGCGGATCCAACGACGGATGGTGGTGCACAAGATCGACAAGCTGGAAGATTACGTGAAATTCCTGGCGCAGAACCCGGCGGAGGTGAAGGCGCTGTACCAGGACATGCTGATCAACGTGACGAGCTTCTTCCGGAATCCGACGGTATTCGACAGCCTGAAAACGCTGGTTTATCCGGTGATTCTAAAGAGCCGGCCGCGAGACACAACGATTCGCGTATGGGCGCCGGGATGCGCTTCGGGGGAGGAGACGTATTCGCTGGCCATCACGCTGCTGGAATTTCTGGGAGATAAGGCGTCGCAGATTCCGGTGCAATTGTTCGGCACGGATGTAAACGAAACGAGCATTATCAAGGCGCGGACCGGGTTGTATCCGGAAAACATTCAGGGAGACGTTTCGCCAGAGAGACTGCGGCGATTTTTCTCGAAGACAGAAAGCGGCTATCGGGTGAGCAAAACGATCCGTGATATGTGCATTTTTGCGCAGCACAATGTGCTGTATGATCCACCGTTCTCGCAACTGGATTTGATTTGCTGTCGTAACGTCCTGATTTACCTGGAGCCGGTGTTACAAAAGAAAGTGATTTCGCTGTTTCACTATGCCCTGCGGCCGACGGGATTTGTGATGCTGGGGACTTCGGAAGGCATAGGCACGAGCACGAATCTTTTTTCGCTTCTGGACCGGCCATCGAAAATTTTCGCGAAAAAGGCAATCGCGAACAACGTACCAATGGCATTCTCAGTGGAGAAAAAGGCGCTTTCGAACGAAGGAAGTTTTGGAGCGAGGGTTATGCGGAGGCAGGGCGAAGCGTCGTGGAATTATCCGGATTTCCAGAAGGAATGCGACCGGCGACTGCTGTCTCAGTATGCGCCGCCAACGGTTTTTGTGAACCAGGACCTGGAGGTGATTCACTCCCGGGGCGACGTGGACCGGTATTTCAAATTGCCCTCGGGGCGTGCAAGTTTGAGCATGCTGAGGATGGTGCGCGATGGACTGCTTTCCGAGCTGCGGAATGCAGTGACGCAATCGATGCGGCAGAACGTGACGGTCCGCCGCAAAAACGTGCTGGTGAAAAACGGGAAGACCTCCAGCACCGTCGACCTGGAGGTTGTGCCGCTCAACATGGGGAAACCCAAAGAGCATTACTTCATGATTATCTTTCATGAAGTGGATGGCAAACGATCCGAAAAGGGATCCAAGAGCTCACGGAAGGAGAGTAAGGCATCGGCGGCGGCAAGGTCGAAGGACCAAGGCCGACGAATTGCAAGGCTGGAGCAGGAGCTTGCGGCGACGAAGGAATATTTGCAGTCGGTGATTGAGAGCCAGGAAGCAACGAATGAAGAGTTGCAATCGGCGAACGAAGAAATCCTGTCGAGCAATGAAGAGCTGCAAAGCACGAATGAAGAACTGGAGACGGCGAAAGAAGAATTGCAATCGACAAACGAAGAGCTGACTACCGTGAATGATGAATTGCGAAATCGAAATGCGGAGATCACACAGATCAACACGGACTTGAATACGCTGCTGGCTTTTGGCGGCATCGGAATGGTGATGCTGAACAACGACCTGACGATTCGCCGGTTCACGGCCTCAGCACAAAAGATCTTTGGATTGATCCCCGCTGACGTGGGACGCCCGTTCCGGAATATCAAGCCGAGCATCGACATTCCAGATATCGGGCCGATGATTGACCACGTGCTGAACAATCTTGCGATTGAGCAGAAGGACGTGCAGGACCGTAGCGGGACATGGTACAAAGTGCGCATCTCGCCTTATCGATCCGTTGACAACCGTGTGGATGGGGTTGTGATCACCGTGCTGGATACTTCCCTTGCGAGGGGGGCGGAGGCAGGGGGGAGCTAGTCGGCTGACGCCTGAGAGGAAAGAAACGCAGAGTCCCAAGGGCGCGAGACTCTGCGATAATTCTCAAATAGAGACGTGCGGCGGGAATTAGGAGTTGGAAGAGCTGCTGCGGCTCGTTTCGCTGTTGGATCTTTCGCGAGAAGTGGAATCCTGCCTGTTATTGCTTCCCTTGCTGCGACCATGCCCTGACTTGCTGCGTCGCGATCCCCTGTTGCTCGATTTTCGTGGCATCGTTTCTCCTTTCCATCATTCGCACTGGCGCAGCTCAATGCTGCGAGCGCGACAGGCAGAGTGTACCCACAAGCACGCGGCGGAATCATAAGGTAGAGGCCGTATTCGCGATTGGTAATTCAGGTAGCACGGAGATTGCAATCGCAGTTGGCGCTTTCCGGCGCGGACATATGTAGGACGCACGGCAGAGGCGACGAGTACTCCCTACATATCTCATAAATACTCAAACGCGCTGAAATGAATTTCTTCAGAGGCTGAAGCCCCGTTTTTCAGACGTTTTTTGTGGATCTAAAGCTCCGACCCCCCTAATAGCATTTGTGAAACAGCATCTACTGGGAAGTGGCTCGGCTTCTTGGGGAAATGGGGTCGCGGGTTTGCTCGCCATCGATCATTCGCCAAATCTTCAGCGGATTTTCATCCTTGAGTTCATCGGGCAGCGAAGCATTGGGGAAATTCTGAAAACAAACGAGGCGGGCAAAGCGATAGATGGCCTGGGTGCCGACCGAGGTGGTACGACCGTCGGAAGTAGCCGGGTAAGGACCGCCGTGAACCATCGCGTGGCAGACTTCGACACCTGTAGGATAGCCGTTGAAGATTAGACGACCGACTTTGGATTCGAGGATGGCGATGAGGTCAGCATATTCGCGGAGATCCTCCTCGGTTCCATGAAGAGTGGCGGTGAGGTGGCCCTCGAGAGAGCGGGCAAGCTGGAGAAGCTCGTCGCGGGAAGAGTTGCTGATGAGAACGGTGGACGGACCGAAGATTTCGGCATGAAGCTTTGCATCGTGTGTAAAGGCAGTCGCCGTGGTTTCGAAGAGCACGGGAGCGACGCGAAAACCATCAGAGGCGGGGGAAGCATCCGGCTGGGAGACCTTTGAAATGCCGTGCTGATTGGCGCGCACTTTGGTATTGGAGATGTAGGATTGGTGAATACGGGAGTTGAGCAGAGTGAAATCACCGCCGGCGCGCATCAGCTCGCGAAGAGCGGCGGCAAATTCCTCGTTTTTGCCGGCGTTGGCAGCATCAGCGGCGGTGACGATGACTCCGGGCTTGGTGCAGAACTGTCCCGCACCGAGTGTGACAGACACGTGAGCGCCTTTTGCGATTTCGGAGGAACGTTGGCGCATCGCACCCGGAAGAATAAAAACAGGATTGATGCTGCTCATTTCGGCAAAAACAGGGATCGGCTCAGGGCGAGAAGCGGCAGCATCCATGAGCGCGCGGCCGCCTTCGCGAGAGCCTGTAAAGCCGACGGCTTTAATGGACGGATGTTTGACGAGGCTGACGCCAACTTCGATGCCGGAGTCGAAGAGCAGAGAGAAAATGCCTTCGGGAGCGCCCGACTCGCGCGCAGCGTTCCGAATGGCTTCGCCAACCATTTCAGCGGTGCCGGGGTGAGCACCATGGGCCTTCACGACAACGGGATTGCCAGCGGCGAGGGCTGAGGCTGTATCTCCTCCGGCGACGGAAAAGGCCAGCGGAAAATTGCTGGCGCAGAAAACGGCGACAGGACCGATGGCGTGCCAGAGAGAACGAATATCCGGCTTGGGAATGGGAGCGCGGTTTGGATCAGCGCGGTCGATGCGAGCTATAACCCATGAGCCTTCCTCGACGAGCTGCGCGAAAAGGCGAAGCTGGGAAGAGGTGCGGAAGAGTTCGCTTTTTATACGAGGGACAGGCAAGGCGGTTTCTTCAGAAACGCGAGCGACGAGCTCGTCCTTAAGGGCTTCGATGTTCTCGGCGATTTTGCGGAGCAAGACGCCTTTTGTTTTGCCCGAAGCGCGGCTCCAGTCGCCAAAAGCGCGTTCAGCGAGAAGAGCGGCGCGATTCACGTCCTCGACGGAAGCAGAATAAAACGGAGGTTGGATGGATTCGCCTGTGGCGGGATTGGTGGCGCGAAAGGATGCGCCGCGGGCCTCCGCCGACGAATAGCCCAGGATCGATCTTCCAGTAAGAGGCAATGGAGTTCTCCTTGTTCCAGAACCGCAAAGGTCGCACCGGTGCGTTCAGGAGCGCGAAACCTTCTCTGCCATTCGATGCGCCAATTGCGGCCGAGTTTCCAGCGCGCGCCGAATGATTGCCCGGGCTTCCTTGAGTTCGGCACCTTCGAGTTCAAGGCGCGGCGCGCGAACGCGGGCATTGCCATGGCCCGCCTCCTGCTGAACAAGCTTAATCAGTTGGACGAATTTGGGAACAGTATCCATACGCAGGAGAGGGAGAAACCATTTGTATATGGCAAGAGCTTGATTCATTTCGCCGTTCGAAGCGTGACGAAAGAGAGCGACGGATTCCGCGGGAAGAGCGTTCACCAGACCGGCGATCCATCCCACAGCACCGACAGTAATGCCTTCGACAATGGCGTCGTCCACTCCGACGAGAACGTCGAGGCGATCCGAGAGAAGAGCGCGGATGGCGGTGACACGACGCACATCGGTGCTGGATTCCTTGATGGCTTGCAAATTCGGATGCTCGTGGGCGAGTTCCGCGACGTCTTCCGGCAAGAAATCCGTTCCGTAGGAGACAGGATTGTTATAGAGCATGGCGGGCAGATCGGTAGCTCGCAGAACGGCGGCAATGTGGGACTTCATCTCACGCGAATCGCCGCGATAGACATAGGGCGGAAGAATCATCAAGCCTTCGCAGCCGCGGCGAGCTGCGTCTTTGGCAAGCTGCACGGCTTCGCTGGTGCGCAACGATGAAATTGACGCTGTAACGGGCGCGGATGAGCCCACGGCTCGGACGCAAGTTTCGATGATGGCAAGCTTCTCATCGTAATCGAGCGTGGAGCCTTCACCGAGAGAGCCGAGGGGAACGATGGCAGTACAGCCGTTTTCGACCAGCCAGTGGCAGTGTTTCTCCATAAAGGCGTGGTCGACTTTGTAGTTTGAATCAAAAGGGGTGGTGATTGCGGGTATAACTCCCGTCCAGTTCATCGGAACTCCTCGTGGGAAACCAAGTCTGGTTGAGATTGAGATGATCCAGCAATGGCAAGGACTTGCACCGGCGCAGCAAAAACCGGAGGCCGCACGGAATCCGCCCTCCAGCCGAGCAAAAATTCAGTGGCAGCGCCGCAAATGCGTCCCTGACACGGGCCCATTCCGCAGCGGGTGTGGAGCTTTGAATCGCGCCAGGAAGAATGGTTGCGTATGCGGGCGAACTTCACATCTTCGCAGCGGCAAACGAGGGTTTCCGAATCGGGCAACGAGCGGAGTTCGTCGCGCAGAGCAAAAGTGCGCTTGAGCAAAGAGGCGAAATGGTCGAGCCGCTGCTTTTGCGGGAGCAAGCTTGCGGTAGAGCCGGAGCGATCTGTGGCAGCATACCCGGCGATTTGGCCCTCCCCGATGGATGCTTCGACGCCGCCAATTCCAGTGAGTTCGCCCGCAGCAAAAACTCCGGCGATGGATGTGCGCTGAGAGTCATCGACCTGCACAAAACCCCCACGAAGCTCGCAACCAATAAGGGCGGCCAGTTCTGTATTCGGAACAAGATGAAAACCGCATGCAAGATAATCGCAGGATTCTTGCCAGGTGTGAGCGCCGGTGCGGAGAAAAACGGTTTCGAGCTTTCCTTCGCCAGTGGCGCGAATCGGCCAGCAGCTTGTTTTGTAAGGAACGCTGGAGAGTTGGCGGCGAATGGCGAAGGCCTGCGCGAGCTTTGCCCGTTCAAAAGCCAGCGATAAGGCGAACCGCGCGAGGCGGTGGCGCGGTGCTTGTTCGGCGATGAGGCGAACCTCCGCGCCGTGCTCGCGCAAATGCGCTGCGACAGCGAGGAGCAGAGGGCCGGTGCCAGCCACAATGACTTTCTTATCGGCAATGGGCAGGCCGGACTTGACAAGCGCCTGCAAACCGCCCGCTCCCATGACATTCGGGAGAGTCCAGCCAGGGAATGGCAGGAAAAGCTCGCGAGCGCCGGTGCAAAGGATCAAGTTGCGATAAGTAAGTTCGCGCACATCGTCGCCAGACTGCATCCCGACGGATTGCACGACGAGGCGGCCAGGCTCGAGATGATCGATGACTTCAGTGGAAGCGAGAAATTCGATCTTAGCGGAGGCGAATTTTTGGAGCCATTCGCGGGCCTCGATATGAGATGGATGCTGCGATTCGCCGCGCCAAATTTGCCCGCCGATCTGTGGATTGTTATCAAGCAAGCCAACACGGGCGCCGCTCTCGGAGGCGCAGCATGCGGCCGCGATGCCCGCGGGCCCCGCACCGATGATGAGGACATCGAAATGTGCCGGCCGACTAGCCATCAACTTGTTCACCTGTGCGAATGTCCATTTCGGGTGTGCATAAAATCTGACAAGTGCGCGAGTGGCGACGATGATTCACCGTCGCGCGGCACTCGAAGCAAACGCCCATGGCGCAGAGCGGGCCACGAGGCGAGCCTCCAACCGAGCGGCGAACGCTTGGCGCGCCGGCGATCAAAATTGCAGCGAGAGCGGTTGTGCCGGACGGGACGGAAACGGCGGTTCCGTTGACATTCACGGTGATCGTGTCAGGCATGAACGCCCTCGTAAACGCGGCCAGGCAGATACGGCGCTGCGGGAATTTCTGTTTCGCGACGCAGAAGTTGATTCAGCAGAAGTTCTGCGGTTCCGAGCGAAGTGGTGATACCTAAACCCTCGTGGCCAGTTGCGAGAAACAAATTCTCGTGGCCGGGTACGGGGCCGACGAGCGGAAGCTTGTCCGGTGTGGCAGCGCGAAAGCCGGTCCAAGTGCGAATCGCGGACAGGCGCGAGAGATTGGGAATAAATTCTTCCGCTCGGGAAATCATGCGCGCCAGCATGGGGTGGTCAACCTCGCTGCTGTCCTTGTCAAATTGGCGGGAAGAACCGAGCAGCATTTGGCCCGTTTTGCGAGGCTGAATGTTGAATGCGACAGACTCGCTGATGAAAGAATGCGCGCTTTTCAAATAGCCGAGCTCGACGAGCTGATGGCGAACAAATCCGGGGTAACGATCGGTGATAAGCAGATGCCCTTTGCGCGGACGGACGTCGATTCCGGGGAAAAGCCGCGTGGACCATGTGCCCGCCGCGACTACAATTGATTGCGCGACGATGGAGGAACCATCGTTGAGACGGACGCCATCCGGAGCGATTTCGGTGACCACGCGGGGGCAATGAAGTTGCGCGCCGCGGGATTGCGCTTGCTCGACAAGAAAACGCGCAGCACACGGCGCATAAATCACCGCATCCTCTGGGACAAGGAGTCCGCCGGGAAGGCCTTCACGAAGACTCTGCTCGACCTCGTGGAGCTGGTGCGAATCGAGGATTTGCGCGGGAACGCCGCGAGATTCATAGAATTGTTTCTTTTGCACGACAGCGGACATTTCATCCGCATCGGAGGCTACCCAGATGGTCCCGCAGCCGTCGTATTCTACGTCTGCAGGCAGCTGCTCTGATAAACGGCGCCAGAGAGTTTGCGAATAGCGAGTGAGCGCGAATTGCGCTTCGGAGTCGTCCATAACGACCAGATGGCCCATACCGGCGGCGGTGGCTCCGCCACCAACAATGTCGGCTTCGACAATCCCCACCTCGAGGCCTTCACGGGCGCACGCAGCCGCACACGCGGCGCCAACAATTCCAGCGCCAATAATGAGCACCTCATAGACCGGCAACTTCATTGGCGGATTCCGAAACAGAATGGATCCTGCGGGTCAAGAATCAATTCACTGTCGGCGTTGACGAATGCGGAGCCAGTGATGCTCGGGTGCAAATCGCCCTTATTCTCAGCAATGCTCCCTTCGAAAATACTGCCGACGATGCTTTCCTGCCGCCAGATTTCGCCGGCGCGCAACTTACCATCTGCATACAGACAAGCCATTTTTGCGGATGTTCCGGTACCGCAAGGAGAACGGTCATAGCTTTTGCCAGGGCACAAGACGAAATTCTTACTGTCCGCTTCGGCGGAATGAGGAGGGCCGAAGAGTTCGATGTGGTCAATTTCCTGGCCTCCGCGACCGGTAATGTTCTGCGCTTTGAGCTGCTTGCGAATGGCCCAGGTGAATTCAGTCAAGCGATCGATATTCGAAAAGGAGATATCCATACCATGGTCGCTGACCAAGAAAAACCAATTCCCTCCCCAGGCGACGTCGCCCGTGACAGGACCGTGGCCGGGAACCTCGACCTTGACCTTCGCCGCATGGCGATAGCTGGGAACGTTTTGAACGGTCACGCGGCCGTCTTCGAGCAGGCGCGCAGTGACTTTTCCGACAGGCGTCTCGATTTCGTGCAAACCTGGCGTCAACTTTTGCAGATGAGCCAAAGTAACCATCAGGCCAATGGTCCCATGTCCGCACATCCCCAAGTAGCCTACGTTATTAAAGAAAATAACGCCTGCGGTGCAGGATTTGTCCTGCGGCTCGCAGAGGAGAGCGCCGACGATTGCATCCGCGCCGCGGGGCTCGTTGACAACAGCGGAGCGGATGGAATCGAACTTGTCGCGAAAAACAGACAATTTGGAGGCAACGGAGCCATTGCCCAAATCAGGAGCGCCGGAAATGATGATGCGGGTAGGTTCGCCGCCAGTGTGAGAATCAATTACGCGGAGGCGGTGGATACCAGAAATCAGAGGCATCAATCTATTTTATGTATAAAATATCCCATGTCAACGAAGTCTCGCGGGCATTAAAGGCACGGAACCGTACAATGAGAACGCAGAACTCTGGGCAATGCGAACGACCGTTTAGCATCGTTGCCGGTACGGTGAGGCATGAATTGGGCCTCAGCTTGGTGCAACCGCGGCAAACAGAATAGCAGAGGAGGACGGTGCGAGTTTCCCGGGTTATCAGCGCGGTGGATGCACATGCGTGCGGCGAGCCGGGCCGGGTAATTACGGGCGGAGTGCTGGATGTGCCCGGCCGGAACATGTTTGAAAAAATGGTGTATCTGCGGAAGCATGCTGATGGCCTACGAAAACTCATGCTGCGGGAACCGCGCGGATATCCGGCGTCAAATTGCAATCTGATTTTGCCGTCGATGCACCCGGAGGCCGACGCCGGATTCGTCATTATGGAACAGGTGGAGTATCCACCGATGTCAGGGACGAATACGATTTGCGTGGCCACGGTGCTGCTCGAGACAGGCATGGTGGCTCCGAAGGGGCGAATTACAAAGTTGAAGTTGGAGACTCCTGCGGGATTGATCGAAGTCGATGCGGAAATGGAAAACGGGAAAGTGACGCGAGTGACGTTTCAGAATGTGGCGGCGTTTGCGACGCATCTGGATGCAAGCATCGAAGTGCCGAATCTGGGAACTGTGAAAGTGGACGTGGCATACGGCGGGATGTTTTATGTGATCGCAGACGCGCAACAGTTTGGATTGCGATTGACGCCGGATGAAGGGCGCGAGATTGTGCGAATCGGAGAAATGATCAAAGCAGCGGCGCGAGAGCAGTTGCCGGTGGAACATTCGGAGAACCCGGAGATTTCAGGAATCACGATCGCGCAGCTTTCGGGCCCTTCGACCACCGCTAGAGTGAGCCGGAGAAATGCAGTGATCGTGTCCACGGGAGAATTGAACTGGAAGCGGCCGGAATCGTGGACGGGCGCGTTGGACCGGTCGCCGTGCGGCACAGGAACTTGCGCGAAGATGGCGACGCTGTATGCCAAGGGCTCACTTCCTCTGAATTCTGATTTCGTGCATGAAGGAATTCTCGGGACGACGTTCACGGGGCGCCTGATCGCGGAAACGCGAGTGGGAAAGTACGCGGCGGTGATTCCCACGATCAGCGGGCGCGCGTGGATTACCGGGTTTTCGCAATACGTACTGGAGGAGGATGATCCATTCCCTACTGGATTCACGGTTGGGGACATTTGGGGCAAGACGTCCTGAGCGGAGGGGATTGGTGCGTGCTTAGACTCGAAGTAAAATAAGAACGTAGTCTCATCCATTGATTGAGCGTTATGCTATCTTAGGCGACCGAAGGCAGCGGGAAAAGCGCGATTCTGGCGGGCAGATGGCAACAAAACCAAAAGTCGAGGAAGAAGAAGCGAGGAATTCGGGAAACGGAATTCCGCGAATGTCGCTGGCGTCCGCGGTGGCCGACAAGCTGCGGGCGATGATTATTCACGGCGACGTGCAGGAAGGCGAGCAATTGCGGCAGGATGCGATTGCGGCGGATTTTCAGGTCAGCCGGATTCCTGTTCGAGAGGCGCTGCGTCAGCTCGAGGCCGAGGGACTGATCAAAATTGTTGCACATCGCGGCGCGGTGGTTTCAGCGCTGTCGGCAGATGAAATTGAAGAGTTATTTGATATTCGTGCGCTACTGGAATGCGAAGTTCTGAGGGCTTCCATCCCACATTTGACCGAAGCGGATTTTAAGGAAGCGGAATCGATTTTGGACACTTACGAAAAAGCGCTGTGGATGAAAGAAGTGGGCACGTGGGGGCGGCTGAACTGGCAATTCCATTCCGTACTGTATTCGCGGGCGAACCGGCCGCACTTCATGCAGATCATCAAGATGATCAACAACAATGGCGACCGGTACACACGGCTGCAACTTTATCTGACGCAGGCATTTGAGCGTGCGAAGCAGGAGCACCGGCAATTACTGGAGCTGTGCCGGAAACGCGATACAGCCGCAGCGAGCGGTTTGCTCGAAAGGCATATTCATAACGCCGGACGAATGCTGAAAGAATTCGTGAAGGAACACCGGAAGTAGGGCATTTCCCTGCCACAGTAATCTGCCCTTTCCGCAAAAATTAAAGACGCGCGGGCTGAAGGTGCATCCCTTGTGATGCGCCTTGCGAGCGCCGATTTAGAACGACTCCGCCGCTAGGGATGGGCAGCGGCGACGCTGGAGTCCGCGACCGGCGCTGATTGCAAGGATGCGACCACGCCGCTTTCCGCGAGCGAACGGTTAAAGGCCGGGAAATCCTTGTCCATTAGCTCACGGTAGTTCACAGTTGCGGCAGCGAGGTCCTTTTCGTACATCTGGAGCAAAGTCATATCCGTGTCCGTCGGCGCAAAATCGGCGCCGCCCGCGACGTCTCCGCCGCCGGTGCCGATTTCCGCATTGAGCCAGATCAGATTTAAGTAAACCTTGTACGCAGAAACGTAATATTTGTCATCGCTGTTCGCTTCAACTTTGGCGATGAGCGAATACTCGACATTTTGCATTTTGTCGTCCATATCTTTCGTGGATTTGAGCAGATCGGTGAGCTTCGCGTCGTTTTTGTCGTCCGTTTTGGCTTGGCTGATCTCGGAACCCAGCATCGTTTCCGTATCTTCCAGCTGCTTGCGGATCCACTCGATGCGATTGACCATGTCGGAGGTGCGAGTGATGTCGTCGCGAATGCGAAGCAAGGCTTTGATGGAGGCGTCGATATCCGCATCGGAGCCAGGCGATTTTGGATCACGGAGGATCGTGAGTGGTTCGCTGAGAGTCTGGCCGGCTACGGTCAAGCGCACCGTATATTTTCCCGGCGCGACGAGCGGTCCCTCTTGAGCTCCTTCGATTCCCCAATGAATGATCGGCCGCGAATCCTTTCCATGAAATCGTGGATCTTCCCAAATGTGCGGATTATCCGGAGCCAAGGCGCGAAGCGCAACTAGATGCGGCGCTTCGTAACGCAAGTCCCACATCGCGCGGTTCAAACCAGCTCTCGCAGGACTCTGCAATTTTCGGATGACGTTTCCGCTTGAATCGAGAATTTCGAGCTTCGCAGGCTCTCTGGAGGGAGATTTGAGCGAATAATCAATGAAAGCATGACCAAATTGCACAAAACGGTAAGTGGAACGTGGCAGGAAGAGACGCACTTCCGCGTCGGATGGCTGCTTGGCCATTTGTTCCAGGGGAGTGATGTCGTCGAGGATGTAAAGCCCACGGCCGTAGGTGGAAACAACGAGGTCGTGAAACTGCTTCTGAACGACCGCCCAGGATACGGTGGCGTGAGGAAGATCGGTATCGAGAGGCTTCCAATTCGCGCCGTCATCCGGAGAGTAGTAAAGATCGTTGCCGGTTCCAGCAAAGAGAAGGCCTTGGCAATTCGGATCTTCGGCGACCACGCGAATGTAAGAAAAGTTGCCCTTTGGAATACCGTCGCTGATTTTCGTCCAGGTCTGGCCAAAATCGGTGGTCTTGTAGATGAATGGATCACGATTGTCCATCAAATGAAAATCGACGGAGACGTAGGCAGTTCCGGCATCGAAATGCGAAGGCTCGATGCTGGTTACTTCACCCCAGGCAGGCAGCCCGGAAATGTTCTTTGTGACGTTGGTCCAATTCCCTCCCCCATTTTTGGTATACCAGACCTGGCCATCGTTCGTGCCGGCCCAAATGAGGCCGCGCTGAATTTTTGAAGGAGCGATGGCGAAGACCACTTCGCCATAAAACTGGCCAAGATTATCGCCCATGAGACCGCCGGAAGAAACGATGCGGCTGGGATCGTGTGTGGACAAGTCAGGGCTGATGACGCTCCAGCTCTGGCCGCCGTTCGAGGTTTTGAAAATGACCTGGCAGCCGTAGTAGACGGTGTTGTTGTCGAAAGGATCGATGGCGAGCGGTGGAGTCCAATGGCAGCGATATTTCGTGTCATTGGGAGGCGAATCGAGCGTGTGGGCCCAAGGACTTACAGAGCGAGCCATTTTGGTCTTTGCGTTCCATACGGTGACTTCGTCGCCGTAGCAGGTAGCCCAGACGATGTCGGGATCAGCAAGATCTGGCAGCGTCCAGCCAGACTCGCAGCCACCCATTGCGTGATCCCATCCCGCCTGGTCGCCGCCGCCAAAGGCAAAGCCCATCGATGTGCTGGGGCCGCGCATGTTGCCATCATCTTGCATGTTGCTGTAGACATCGTAAGGAATCTGATTGTCCACGGCGACGTGGTACATCTGGCCGATTGGCAGTGATACACGATGAAAGCCGCGGCCGTGAACAGTGGTAATCATGACACCGGCATCATTGGTGAGAGCGAAACGATTGGCGTTGGTTGGATCAATCCAGATGTCGTGATTATCGCCGCCCCAGGGGACTTCATTAAAGTTTTCGCCGCCATCCAAGGACTCGAAGAAGCTGCTATTGGCGATGTAGACCTCATTCTCGCTTGCAGGAGAAACAGCAATGCGAATGTAGTAGCCGGCGCGGCCGATGAGGGGGCGCTGCCAGTTGATAACGCGCCAGTTTTCGCCGCCATCGTCGGAACGCCAGACCGAGCCTTGATCTTTTGTTTGAATCAAAGCGTAAACCCGGTTCGAATTCGTCGGCGCAACAGCAATATCAATTTTCCCTACGGGAGACTTCGGGAGGCCGTGACCCTCGATGTGTTTCCAGGTTACGCCGTTGTCATGCGAGACGTAGACACCGCTGCCGGGTCCTCCGCTGAGCTCTGCGTATGTGTGCATCTCAACTTGCCAGGTTCCGGCAAACAGCGTCTCTGAATTCTCAGGATCCATGGAGAGGCCGGAACAGCCGGTGTTTTCGTCGACAAACAGAACGCGCTGCCAGGTTTTTCCGCCGTCGACGGTTCGATAGACGCCGCGCTCTTGCTGCGGGCCCGTGGTGCGGCCCAGCGCGCAAACAAAGACATTGTCGGGATTTGTGGGATTCACAATAATGCGGCCGATGCGGCCCGTTTCATCGAGCCCCATGTGGGTCCAAGTCTTACCAGCGTCAGTGGATTTGTAAACGCCGTCGCCCATGACGTCGGTGTCACGAATTGCCCATGCCTCTCCCGTGCCGACCCAAACATCGTTGGGATTGGATTGCGCCACAGCAAGAGCGCCGATGGCGGCGACAGGCTCTTTATCGAAAATAGGCTCCCAGCGATTTCCACCGTCGGTCGATTTCCAAACTCCACCCGAAGAAGCACCTGCGTAATAGGTGTTTGGGTCACCGGCAACGCCAGCGACTGAAGCGACGCGATTGCCGACGACCGGCCCGATGAAGCGGAAATGAAAACTGTCCTGATTGGCTCCGCCGAACCGCCGCTGCGCGTAAGACGGAGCGGATATGAGAGCCAAGCCAGCAATCAATACAAATGAGGTTCGCCACATAAGTTCTGAGATTCGCATGTTATGCCCCTCGCAATCGATTATTGCGTTCGAGTTCTACTACAGAATTTTGAAAAGCGCACACGCTGAATTGCGGCCACTCCTTCACCTGCAGAGGCTCAGGAATATGACCTGTCGCCTCTGCGATACCGAAAGTCACTAGCGCCGCCGACGAAATGGCGGAAGCGGTGCTTCCTTGATTTGGAAATTCTCCGGCGGCGTTACGCCGAGCAGATATTGCACGAAATAATCCCAGCGGCGACGCGTGACGTAGAGCGCATGGGGGCCGCTATCGCCGTGAAGCATATTGGGTACAAAGAGCATGTCGAAGGATTTGTTGGCAGTCATCAGGGCATCAACCAGGCGCATCGTTTCAACAGGATGAACATTGTTATCGATGTCGCCGTGGATGAGCAGCAAATGGCCCTTGAGATGGCTCGCGATGGTGTCGTTCGATTGCTCCGGGTAATCTTCGCCCACGGGCCAGCCTTGATATTGCTCATTCCACCAAGCCTTATCGAGGCGCGCGTCGTGATCACCCGAGGTGGAAACGCACACTTTATAGAAATCGGGGAACTGAAGAATCGCGTGCGCGGAACCGTAGCCACCGGCGGAAGTTCCATAAATTCCGACACGATTGATGTCCATATAGGGGAACTTCGCGGCCATTTGCTTGATCATGGCCACATGGTCGGCGAAGGAACCGCCCAGGTTGTGATACGAGAACTCATGGAAAGCGCGAGAACGGCCCGTGGTACCGCGGCCGTCGACCATCACGACGATGAAGCCCAGCTCGGCCATGGATTGCAGGCGCAAGGCTGCCGGAAAAGTCTTAGGTACGAAAAAGCCCTGCGGACCTGTGTACACGTACTCCAGGATCGGATACTTTTTCGCGGGATCGAAATTCGTAGGACGAACGATAACCCCATAAAGATCAGCCTTGCCATCTGTAGCGGTACCTTCAAACGGCTCCGGCGGTTTCCAGCCCAGCTTTTGCAACGCGCTGACATCTGTTTTTTCGAGCACACGAATCTCCGAGCCGTCGCTGGAACGGCGAAGGACAGATTCACCCGGGAGATCAACACGCGAATATGAATCAACAAAATATTTGCCGTCGGGCGACATGTCCACGGTGTGATTGGCATTTTCCGGAGTGAGCAACTGAAGATCGGAGCCATCGAAATTCACTCGATAAAGATGAGTCAGATAGGGATCCTCGCCCTTTTCACGCCCGCTGGCGAGAAAGTAGATCTGATGATTTTTCGCGTCGATGTATTCCAGCTCGCGGACAACCCATGGTCCTTTGGTGATCTGATTTTGGAACTGACCATTATCGTCATAGAGATAAAGCTGATTCCAACCATCCTTTTCGGAGGACCATACGATGCCTTCGTTGTCGGGGATATAACGAAAAAAATGCTCGCCGGGATCGATATAGAGGCCGTCTTGCTCAGAAATGATGGTTTTCTGATCTCCGGTTGAAGTATCCACTACGCGAAGCTCGACTTCCTTATTGCCGCGGGTTCCGTGCTGGTAATAAAAGCTCTTACTGTCAGGGAACCATTCAAAATATCCAGGGCCGCCCTGAAAGGGTATCTGGAGGGGATCGGTCTTTACGTCAACGCGCGTGCCATTCAAAACATCAAATACCATAACCGTTGCCGAGGGAAGAGACTCGGCAGGAAGCGGATAGACGTAGTCGTAGGCTTTTGGACGCATCTGATTTGGCGGCACGAATTGCAGGCTGGTGTAGCGTCCTGCGTTTCGCGAATCTATGCGATAGGTGACGAGCTTAGTGGAATCCGGTGACCAGAAGACCTCTGGCGGCCCCTTGACGTCCTCGCCCCGGCTGACGCCCTGAGCAACCAACGCACTCAGGTCGGGTAGAGACGTGGCATAGTCCCAGCCGGGCACACCGTCGCGCGTGAGCTGAACGACCTCACCGGTGGACGTGTCGCGCACAAAAAGATTGTGATCCTGAACATAGGCAGCCCATAACCCATTTGGCGAAACGCTTTCAAAGCGGTCCCGACCTTGGGTAGCCGATTGGCCTTTGGCGCAATGGTAATCGGTCAAGCTGCAGGTCCAACTTGCGCCAGCAGCCTCAAATCTTATAGCACCCTCGTTCTCGACATAGTCGAAGTAGTCGAACGGCAGGTCTGTCGCCGTGAACGACTGCCCAGCAGCACGTGAAAGGGCAGCCGCAAGCCTCTCCTGATCAAACGCAGGACGGCTGGTATTCTGCGCCGCGTCGATGCGGATAAACTGCTTGCCCGCGGTCGTGTTTTCGACATACGACAAGCTATCAGAATTGCCGATCCACGAAACCGGACCGGCAGAAAACACCAAGTGGCGCACATTTCCCGCCAAAAAGCGCTCGGCGCGCTGGTAGTCCGCGAGCGTGCCTTGGCCGAGAGCAGGGCCGGCAAAACACAAGGAAATCAATGAGAGAACCAGAGAAACGTAGCCTAATCTTCGGGACATTTGCGCCTCCAAGATGTCCGCCGCGGCGGGGCCGGGGGAAGGCCACTCAAGGCGGAAGGAGGGAGTTTATGTATAAATTATATAAAGTCAAGAATTGCTTGGCTGGCCACTTTGCCCATGGAACGCTTCCGCTGAGGATTCGTCCTTGGATGTGACATTTCTGTGAAGCGAACCAACGGGCTCCAATCCAAAAATCTTACGTGACCCAACGGATAATCAAGCCATTAGGGTATTGACTCTGATTGAAATTAATTCTGCGACTAAGGTTCTGTTCCGATTTCTGAACAAACACAGCTCTGCTATAATCCGTCCGCAACCACCGAACGAATTCCTGGAGCTTCAGCAAATTTGTTTCCTGGGACCCGTCTTCGCCAGATTCGAGAAAGGCTGGCTCTGACCTATCGCGATGTCGAGCAGGCGAGCTATGAATTGGCGCAGCGCCACGGCCGTCCGGAATTCATCATTCACATCAGCCGGCTTGCCGACTTGGAGAATAGCAGCGTCGTACCGGGGCTGCACAAGCTGTTCAGCCTGTGCGCGATCTATCATCTGAATCCGGAGGAGGTCTGCAAATGGTATGACGTTCCACTGGGAGATCTTTTTTTCGACGGGATGTCGTTCGTAGGACCAAGAACGCACCTTTCTGCAGCGCCGCGCACACTTCAACTTCCCGTGAGTTTCGATCCGGCATTCGATCCGCAGCGTACGACGTATCTGACACGAATGGTGCAGAGCTGGGGCAATTTTGAGGGAGCATCCTTGAGAAACGGGCACGGCTATCATTACGGTTTTATTGGCCACGCGGATCATTGGATGGAACCCTTGCTGCGTCCGGGAGCACTGGTCCTGGTAGATCCTCACCGGCAAAAAGTTGAAAGTGGCGGCTGGAGGAACGAAGCTGAGCGACCAATTTACTTAGTAGATATACGGTCAGGTTATCGATGTTGCTGGTGCACCCTCGAGCGGAATCACTTGGTGCTGCAGCCGTACCCGCTGTCGGCTCAAATGCCGGAGAGCTACGTTACACCGGATGAAGCCGAGGTCGTCGGCAGAGTCGTCGGGGTCTCGATGCGCCTCATCGACGAGTAGGATGCTCGGCCACGATTAGCTGCAACAAGATTGCCAGATTTGAGCAGAACAGCTTCCGCAGGTAGACAGGAACATCCGACGGAATGAGAAACTTATAGAACTCGTGCTCCAACCAGCGCGCTGCGATTTCGCGGGGATCTGCTTCAAACGCGCCAAGGCAGGTGCGAAGTTCCTGTTCCTGTGTTTCCAGTGCGGTCTCCAAAATCCTCTCGAATAACTCTTCGTGGCACAGTCGCAGCGCCTGGTCGACGGCCGCTTCAGAATAGACCGATGCAAGGCCCACATGATGATAACGGCCGGTAGCAAGGTCGCGAAGAGTGGCCACGTACAACAATCGCGAAACGCCTCCGGAAATACTCCGCAGAGTGTGTTCCGTAAAGTCATCAATTACGCGACGGCCTTGTTGAATTTGGTCTAGGCTTTCCATCTCATTTGAAACGATTGTTCCATCTTCAGAACAGCTCAAAAAAACTCCACGCGCGTGACCGAATTCCTGAGAGAAGCGGTGCTCAGGAGGTGGTCCAAAATGAAACAGAAAGCAGCTTTGCTTGTTGTTGCGTGTGCATTTCTTCTCGCGATGGTAATGTCAAGTCGGTCATTCGTCAACCGCAGTGCCCTAGGAAACACAAATCATATTTCGATAAATGCGACGCTCACTGCCGATGGGGGCGCGCCGACTCCGCCGCTTCCTCCGCCTTCAGGGCTTTCGGCGACGCCGGCGTTCTTGGCTGATGGTGGAGCGCCAACTCCGCCACTTCCGCCACCTTCTGGTTTAGCACCGACTTCGACGCTAGTCGCCGATGGAGGTGCACCGACTCCTCCGCTTCCTCCGCCGTCGGGCTTTCAGATTGGGTCACAGGTTTCGATTGCTTAGTCGAGTTCAAAGGGCCACACTGCCTCAGGGTTACGAGTAGTTTACGTAACCCTGAGGAGAATGCTATACTCCCGCCTCGTGCATCTCTCTTCCTCAGCATTAGCGACGTGGTGCCTGGCAATCTTCCTCGAAGTGATTGTTTTTGTCTTGGCTCTGCGCTGGAAGGCGGCTAAGGAGCTTCCTTTTTTTGTCGCCTATCTCGGCCTGCTTCTGGTCAATGAAGCCATTCTCTTCGGTACGTACGAGATCGCCGGATTTTATTCGAGAACGTCGCTTTATGTTTATTGGACAATGCAGGCGCTGTGCATCTCGCTTCGAGCGATTGTAGTATACGAAATTTGCCGAAGGATCTTATCGCCATTTGCCGGAATATGGCGCGCGCTCAAACCGCTCCTGATCGGGCTTGCCGCACTTTTGCTTGGGCTCGCGGTGCTGTCGTCTCGGGGACGCCCCTATCATCTTACAAATGCGATTCTTTCTGCGCAACGTGGACTCGAGTTAATGGTTGCGGCGCTTTTGATTGCCGGGCTGGCTTTCTGTCGATATTACGGAGTGCGACCAGAACGTCACCTCGCGTGGATCGCCCTCGGGCTTGGCCTCTATTCCATCGCTCAAATAGGGGACAACCTGTTCCTCCAAAATTGGTCTGGGCACTGGCTGACTCATTTTGCAATTTGGGATGCTCTCCGCCACTACTCATTTGATATCACCCTGCTGATGTGGATGTGGGCGCTTAAGGAGCCGCTTCCGGCGGAGCAGCCGGCACCTGCACTGCTATCAGGCAATGAGTATCAGACGCTCAGTCCGGTAATAACACTTCGACTTCGCGAATTGAATGCCCGGTTGCTGGAGATGTGGAAATGACCATCGCACTCATCTTTCTGATCCTTGCTGGGCTATTATTGGCGCTTTTCTGGTTGCTCCTCGGCAACCGCGCTCGGAAGGATTCCGTACAAGCGGCGCTGGAGATTCAACGATTGCTGCCAGTGCACTGCAACCATTTCCCGCAGGTCCAACACGTGCTTAAGACAGGCGATCAGATATTCATCGAGCAACGACTGCCGAAAAACATAGCAAGAAAGTGGCGTAGTGAACGACGCGAGGTTGTTCAACTGTATATTCGAGGGCTTCGCCAGGATTTTCGTGGTCTCGAGCAGTTGGCACGATCACTGGCGGCGCTTTCGCCGAAGATTAACCGGAAGCAGGAGTGGGAGTGGGTGTGGTTGGGCGTTCAGTTTCGCCTGCTCTACGCGTTTACGCAGCTACAGTTCGCGGCGCATAACTTGCCTCTGGACGGTCTCACGCATCTGACAGAAATGCTCATGGGCCTGAGAATGATGCTGGAGATGACGATAAATGAAATGAGCGAACCTTTCCCGGAGACTCAAACAACGTTGGCAAGCTAATCCCTATCCACACCAATAGATTGTTCGGATAAGAGCAAGGACATTCCCGAAGACAGGCCCCTAAAGGGCGAATCCTGAGCTAGTTGGGACGGGGATTTTCATTAGAGTAACTCCTACGCGGCAGAAGATGAGAAGCGAGCCTCGCACGAACTGTTACCCCGGCTATAATGCCGACATTAGGAGAAAACAGGGTGGCCGGGGCCAAAATACTCGTTTGCGATGATGAAGAGGCAATCCGAGAGGTCGTTTCCACGCTGCTGAGTGCGCAGGGCTACGAGTGTACGGTGGTTCCCGATGGCAGCCAAGCTATCCAAGAAATCAAACGCGATTCGCACGACCTGGTGCTGAGCGATATCGTGATGCCGGAGATGGACGGGATGCGTTTGCTGCGACAGCTGCGAGCGCACGATAAGGACATACCGGTCATCATGGTAACGGCAATGCATGACATTTCCATTGCGCTCGAGGCTATTCGCGCCGGCGCCTACGACTACATCCTAAAGCCGTTTGAAAAGGATCAGCTTTACCACAGTGTTGGACGCGCCCTGGAGCATCGGCGCCTGGTTCTGGAAAACCGTTCTTACCAAAAGAACCTTGAGCATCTGGTGACCGAGAGAACACAGCAACTCTCCGTTACTCTTCACAACCTCGAGCAATCCTACGATTACACACTTGAAGCTCTAGGCGGCGCGCTGGATGCCAAGGACGCCGAAACGGAAGGACATTGTCAGCGAGTAACCGCAATTACCATCCTGCTGGCGCGAATCATGAAAGTCGACCAGGAATTCTTGCGGCAGATCGCGCGGGGAGCTTTCTTACACGACATCGGGAAAATGGGCATACCCGATAATGTACTTCGGAAACCCGGGCCGCTGACGGAAGACGAACGAGAGCTGATGCGGCGCCACTGCGACATTGGCTACACGGTGCTGAAAAAAATCCCCTTCCTGAAGGAAGCCGCAGAGATCGTTTTGGCCCACCAGGAATTTTATAACGGGACCGGCTATCCTCGAGGACTCAAAGCCGACGAAATTCCTCTTGGGGCGCGGATCTTCGCCGTGGCGGACACATTTGACGCTATGACTTCCGACCGACCGTACCGGAAAGCACTGCCGGTAAGCGCGGCACGGGACGAAATACGGAAGTTTTCCGGGGTCCAATTCGATCCTCGCGTGGTGGAAGCGTTCCTTTCAAAGAGCGACTCTTTCTGGGCGGAGATTCGCAAGAACATCGGCGATCCATTCCGCTACTTGCAATTTGAAGAGGCAGAAGCAGTGCCGGATAGCGTAAGCGCGGTCTGATTCTCCCTTTCAGTACAAACCTGAAAATTCTGGTATGATTTTGGCGTCCTCGAAGAAATACGCAGGAAGGAGAGAAAAAATGAGACGCGCAATTTCGCTGGTGTGCGCTGCAGTGCTGGCGCTTGCCTTTTTGCCGCTGGCAGCCAAGGCCCAGCAAGCCGCGATTGCCACCACGAACCTGAAGGTTGGAGACGTTGCCCCGGACTTCACGCTGCCCAGTGACCAGCAAACCTCCGTCTCGCTCAGCAGCTTCCGTGGCAAGAAGAATGTGATCCTAGCCTTCTACGTCTTAGCTTTTACAGGTGGTTGAAAAAAGGAACTTCAGGCCTATCAGGCTGATTTGGCCAAGATCGAAGCAAGCGATTCGGTGATTTTCGGAATCAGCATAGACAGCATGCCCGCCAACGCAGCGTTTGCGAAGCAGATCGGCGTAACCTTCCCGCTTTTGAGCGATATGAACCGCAAGGTGCTCACCGCCTACGGGATTCTTCAGAAGTACCCGGTCGGCGGCGACAATTACGAATTCGCGCGACGCACTACCTTCGTGATCGATAAGAACGGGATCATCAAGCATATCGATTTCGATTCCACGGCAATCGATCCGACGAGCGCGGTAACGATCTGCACTGGCCTCAACGGAAACCACGGAAAATAATTTCGAGCTCCTCACTTTCCCGCCGAACGATCGGTTTCGCGGGAAAGTGTTTTCTTCAATCATCGATCAAAATCGAAATGAGGCGAGCAGCGAAGCGCAGTTCCATGCGTGGACGCACCGAATGGTGCGAGTGGACTGACTAGAGATTCAAAATGATTTCAGACACGGAGCTGGCGCGGTTCGCACGCTTTGATGGATGCACGACATCGTGCGCCAAATTGCGGCGGCGATAGAGCACCACAAAAATAGAGGCGAAAATCAGCATGGGAGGAATAGCCAGTACCAGGATGCCATGCCGCAGAGCAGCAATCCCGCGAGGACTGGCGGCGGAAGCATCGTTGTAACAGAGCGCGCAGCCCTGCGCAAAGGCTGAATGCGCCGAAAGCAGTGCGACAGCAAAAGCCGCGCCTACTGCCGAAACAACCTTGCGAAGGTTGCGCATCTGAATCAGCATTAACCTATTCTCCGCCTCTTCTGACTGCAAGACAACATCAGGGATGAATGTTGTGCAATGCCACGATTCGCAAGCTATCCGGAAACACAAATATCAGGATCATGACCAGGCAGAAAACGAGAGAAGGAACGATGATCAGGAAAAGACCGATCTTCTCGAACCGCAAGTGCATGAAGTAAGCCACGATCAGAGCGGACTTAATCAGCGAAAGCCCAACGAGCAGAACAAGCATGACGTGCGGCTCGAGGCGCAGGTAAGCGAGGAAAACCTCGATGCCGGTCAGGACAAGAAGCCAAAACCAGACCCACATGAAGAGCTTCTTCGTACCGGGTTGGTGCGTGGCGACAGCGGTCGCTTCATGTGCGCTCATCAATGTTCCTCAGGGTTTCACGGTCAGATTGACCGACATTAAATACACCATCGGGAAAATGAACATCCAAACCAAATCAACGAAGTGCCAGTAAAGTCCGCTGACTTCGACGTGATCGGCGTTGAATTTCCTGCGGCCAAATCCGATGGCAATGATCGAGAGATAGATCACGCCAATGGAAACGTGCAACATGTGCAGGCCAGTGAGACCGAAGAAAGTGCCGCCAAAAAGAGGATCGCCGGGCTGACCGTTCACGACGTATTGATTCGACCAGGGCGTCACGCCTTCGGCGAAGAGGCGAAACCATTCCATTAAGTGAAGAACGACGAATGCGGCTCCGCCTATGGCGGTTAGGATGATATACATCACGGCACGGCGAACATCGTCACGATGCGCCGCCGCAACCGCGAGAACCATGGTCAAGCTGCTGGAGAGCAGGATGACCGTCAAAAACGTGGCGTTAGCGATGGCTGGCCAGATCTCAAAAGGCCGCGGCCACGCCGGACTGGCCAGGCGGACGTAAGCGTAAGCAAGAATCGCCGTGGAGAACGTCAGCGAGTCGGAGAGAAGGAATAGCCACATTCCGAGTTTCTTGGTGTTTGTGGCAAATGGAGCTACGCCGCCGCCCCAGGCTGGCCCTGCAACAGCGTCGATATCGAGTTCAGCCAAGCTTCACCGTCCTAACAATAGAAGTAGGAAAAGAAAAACCCACAATCCATCCAAAAAATGCCAGTAGTAACTGACGATTTCCGTGCCGGTCGCAAGGGTCATCTTACGCAAACGTCCCCAGCCCACGAAAAGAAGCGCCGCGATACCGCCGAGCAAGTGAAGGCCGTGGGCAGCGGTCAATACATAGAAAAAGCTATTGCTGGCATTTGAAGCCAAGTAGAAACCTGCCGCGACCATTTGGCGCCAAGCGACAAGCTGGCCAATAAGAAAGAGCAACCCAAGAAGCGTGGTTACCGCCCACCAATGACGAAATCCCTGACGATCTCCGCGCTTGAAGAGCCGCCGCGCGTGGATAAGCGTTCCGCTGCTGGCAAGGAGAATCGCCGTATCCAGCCAGAGGATGCGCGGCATCGTGAACGGAAACCAATCGCCGCCGAGTCCCTTTCTGACAATAAATGCGCTCACGAGAGCCATGAAGAACATAAAGATGGCGCCCATCGCGATGGTGATTCCGGTGACGTAGATGCGTTGAGGAAACGCGCCCGAGCTCCCGCTGCTGCGCGAATCGTCTCCACCGCCGCCTCCTGAACCTGCGGGCGGTTTCGCGCCTCCATGTGCGCCTAAAATCTCAAGTTCATCGGTGACTGTTACGTGCGGCGGCATGTGAGTTCAGATTTATCCGGCCTTCGCCACTTGCTCAGGGGCGAGGTGCTGAGGGATGTAGTCGTCCGCGGCGCCCGGAACGCTGTATTCATAGGGTCCGCGATAAATCACTGGATAATCGCCGGCGAAATTATCGTGCGGCACAGGAGTGCTGACGGCCCATTCGAGCGTGGTGGCGTGCCAGGGATTGCGCTCTGCCGGCTTGCCGTGACCCATGCTCCAAAAGAAGTTAAAATAGAAGATCAACTGCGCGCCCGCCGTCACGAAGGCGGAGATGGTGATGAAAAAGTGCACGGGATGCAGTGGAATCATGTAGTTAACGGATTCAATGCTGGAGTAGCGCCGTGCATCGCCCGCATAACCAAGATAATGCATCGGCATGAAGATGCAGTAGACGCCGATGAAGGTAATCCAGAAATGCAGCTTGCCGAGGCCCTCGTTCATCATGCGGCCAAACATCTTGGGGAACCAGTAGTAGGTAGCCGCAAACATCGCAAAAATGGCGGCAACGCCCATAATCAAATGGAAGTGGCCGATGACGTAATAGGTCGCGTGGAGATAGAGGTCCAAAGCCGGCTGCGCAAGGAAAATGCCGGAAAGTCCACCGGTCACGAATAGCGAAACGAAGCCTATCGCGAACAGCATCGCCGTGGTGAAGTGGATCTTGCCCCCCCACAAAGTGCCGAGCCAGTTAAAGGTTTTAATGGCAGAGGGAACGCCAATCACGAGGGTGATAATCGAAAATGCCAGCGCGGAGTAGGGATTCATGCCGCTGATGAACATGTGGTGTCCCCAAACGGCGAAGCTCAAAAAACCAATCGCAGTCAGCGAGTACACCATCGCTTTGTAGCCGAAGACTGGCTTTCGGGAAAACGTCGAAAGCACGTGAGAGATGATGCCCATCGCCGGCAGAATGGCGATGTAGACTTCCGGGTGACCAAAGAACCAGAAGAGATGCTGCCATAGCAGAGGCGAACCGCCAGAGTGATGCAAAACCACGCCGCTAACGTCGAGATTTCCCGGAATGAAGAAGCTGGTTTGCGCCAGGCGGTCCAGCAGCAAGAGAATGCAGGCGGCGAGGAGCACTCCGAAAGCGAGTAGAGCGAGGCATGCAGTGATAAACCAGCCCCATACAGTGAGGGGCATGCGCATGAGCGAAAGGCCCTTGGTGCGGAGGTCAATCGTTGTTCCCAGGAAATTGATAGCTGACATCAGCGAGCCGCCGCAGAAAAGCGCGATGCTAACCACCCACAACGTCTCGCCCAATCCTTGGCCCGGGCCGGCGATCTGTCCCACGGCGCTCAGCGGTGCATATGCTGTCCAGCCGCCGATAGCCGAGCCGCCGGGCACAAATGCCGAAGAGAGAAGCACGAGCAAGGCGAGCAAAGTGGTCCAAAAGGAGAGCATGTTGAGCGTGGGGAACGCCATGTCTGGCGCGCCGATTTGAATTGGCAGGAAGTAATTGCCGAAGCCGCTCTGCGGAACGGTGGTAAGCACGAAGAAAACCATCAACGTCCCGTGCATGGTGATGAGGCGCAGATAGTCTTCCGGCGACACAATGCCGTTGGCGAACCCCCAGATGTGCGCGTCCGGCCAGACGAGATGGGTCCGGAAGATAAGCGACAAGATCAGGCCGATGGTCACAGCCGACAGACCAAGAAGGATGTACTGAGTGCCTATAATTTTGTGATCAAAACTGAAAATGTAATGACGAATCCAGCCCTTTGGCGCTTCAGAATGATGAATCGGGCTTGCGTGCGCGCTCATTGGCCCCCTCTCTCCTGCCGCAACCAAGCGCAAAATTGCCAGTCGATTTTCCTGTCAATTCTCATTGTCCGCTCTCCAAGCTCGCCCACTGCTTCTTTTCCCACTGATCAAAATCCGCCTGGGACATGACGTGAAGCATCGCGTGCATGTGATAATGGCCAAGTCCGCAGAGTTGATTGCAAGTTATTTCGTAGTCGCCGGTTTTATCAATCTCAAAATGGATTGGAATCACCAGCCCTGGAACCGCATCCTGCTTGATGCGCAACTCGCGGACGAAAAAGCTGTGGATCACGTCCTGCGAGCGCAGCATCAGCTCAATCGGTCGGTTCACGGGTAGATACAAATCTGGACTAACGGGGTTTAACTTGGCCTCCGGGTCATTGGGATCGAGTCCCAGCGGATTGCCCACCGACGCATCAATATCCTTCGTAACAATTCGGCCAAATTTTCCATCCGGTCCCGGATAGCGGAAGTTCCATTGGAATTGCACGCCCGTGACTTCGACCTCCAAGGCACCAGGAGCTGGACCGCCGAAGTGAACTTCGCCCCACGCGCGAGCGGCCATGATTCCGAGGCCGACAAAAATTACGAGGGTTATCGTGGTCCAAATAACCTCGAGCGCATGATTGCCGCGCACGAACTTTGCCTTTTGGCCATGATCGCGATAGCGGAAGATCATCCATGCGAGAGCGACCTGTGCAAGGACGAAAACGATTCCCGTCAGGACAAACGTGATAAAGAACTGCTGATCAATCTGGTTGCCTACAGGAGTAATGGACGGCGGAAACCACCACGTCTTGGCAATATGAAAATAGAGTGTGGAACCTACCAGAAGCAAAAGGACGATTACGAAAAGTACCGCTGGTGCCGCTGAGCCAGTGCTCGATTTTCGAGAGAGCATTTCCTCCGCTCCGAGAATCCGTGGCGTCGAACGCCTAAACCTGACAACGAATCCTCTGCCGTGACAATAGAGTGATCGAAGACTGTCCATCATATACAGCACTTGCGGAGAATTTCAAGAACGAATCGGAGATTTTTTTGCAAGCATGATGCGCTATCTGCGACTCGTTCGGAAGGGACTTTGTGAGAGTTCTTGGTGCGGTCGAGTGGATTCGAACCACCACGGTATTACTACCGTCAGCCCCTCAAGCTGATGCGTCTGCCAGTTCCGCCACGACCGCACCGGAACAACAAAAAGGATTCTAGCAGAAGTTGCCTCTTATTTGTGAGGCGCGGGAGTTGCAGGCGGAGCCTTCACTGGAGCCGGCTTCGGCCTGGTAGGCGCCGTAGGCATGGTCTGTTCCAAAATAGAGGAGCCTTGGGCCATCGTGGGGGCGCGCTTCAAAGAGAGCGCGAGAGAACTCATCATAAAGACAATCGCGCACCACGTGGTCGCTTTTGTAAGGAAAGTTGCGGCGCCGCGTGGGCCAAAGGCAGTCTGGCTCCCCGCGCCCCCAAAAGCGCCAGCCAAGTCGGCCGCTGAACCGCTCTGGAGCATGATTACGAAAATCAGCAAGAGGCACACCAGAATGTGGAGCGTCAAAAGCACAAAATTAAAATTCCAGCCGAACCACACAAGCAAAATGGCGGCAATAACGGCGATTGTCCACTTCACAACATTTGGCATCTTTACTCCAAGCGATCTCAGCTGCTTCTCTGTTTGAAATTCAAGATCGAAAAAAAAGTCTGCGGATCGAGGCTCGCCCCTCCTACGAGCGCACCGTCGATCTCACGCTGAGCCATTAAGCTGGCGATGTTGTCTGGCCTTACACTGCCGCCATACAGAATCCGCAGACCTGAAGCGGACTCTTCACCAAAACTCTGTTCCGCGAGGCGTCTCAGGTATGCGTGCGATTCGCTAGCAGTTTCCGGCGTGGCTGTACGGCCCGTACCAATCGCCCAGACTGGCTCGTAAGCCAAAAGGATACGCGAGAATTCCTCAGGCGTCAACGTATCGCTCGCACCGATGAATTGGGACTCGAGAACGCGCTCAGTGCGGCCCGCTTCCCTTTCGTCCAGTGTCTCACCCACGCAAACAATCGGCTGGAGCTTTGCTGCAAGAGCAGCCTTGAGCTTTCGATTGACGGTGGCGTCCGTCTCTCCGAAATAGCGCCGCCGTTCGGAGTGGCCCAAGATCACAGCGCGGCAACCCGCGTCCACGATCATCGCGGCTGAGATTGCGCCAGTGAAAGCTCCCTCGCGCTCCCAATGCATGTCCTGAGCCGCAATCCGAACGGAAGAACCACGCGCGGAGTCAGCGGCGACGGAAAGCGACGTGAATGGAGGAGCAACGATGATTTCACAGTGATTGATATTGCTTATCAGCGGCTTGAATGCATCGAAGAACTCGCGGGTCTCAGCCCGAGTCTTGTGCATCTTCCAATTACCCGCGATAACTGGCCGCCGCAATTAAGCCTCGTATGTCGTGAGGGCTTCCACGCCGGGCAGTTTTTCGCCTGCCAGGAATTCCAAGGAAGCGCCGCCACCGGTGGAAATATGAGAGATTTTTTGCGCCACGCCCGATCGTTCGACAGCCGCGACGCTGTCTCCGCCACCGACGATCGACGTAGCCCCTGCAGAAGTCGCATCTGCAACTGCGCGGGCAATCGCAAGAGTACCATTGGCAAACGCGGGCTTTTCGAACATTCCCAAGGGACCGTTCCACACAATCGTCTTCGCAGCCGCGATCTCTTTGCAAAATAACTCGATGGTTTTGGGTCCGATGTCCAGGCCCATCCAATCCGCCGGGGTGGCTTCAACGCTGGCAACCTGGGTTTGAGAATCATCGGGGCTCCGCGCCAAAACGTGGTCGACAGGCAGCACAATTCGGAAGCTGCGTTCCACGGCTTCACCAAGCAATGATAGGGCCAGATCTGTCTTGTCTTCCTCAACGAGCGACTTTCCCGTTGTGAACTTTTTGGCGCGAAAGAAAGTGTAAGCCATCGCACCGCCGATAAGCATGGTATTGGCAATCTTCATCAGGTTTTCTATCACTTCGATTTTATCTGACACTTTCGCTCCACCCAGAATCGCCAGAAATGGCCGCTCAGGGTTCGTCAAAGCTTTACCCAAATAGGAAAGCTCCTGCTCCATCAGCAAGCCCGCAGCGGCCTCTTTAACAAAGCGTGTGATGCCGACGACAGAAGCATGGGCGCGATGCGCCGCGCCAAAGGCATCGTTCACAAAGATGCTGTCGCACAGGGATGCGAGTTGGCGTGAGAATTCTTCGTCATTCTTTTCTTCTTCAGCATGAAAGCGCAAATTTTCCAGGAGCAAGAGGTCGCCATCCTTGAGTACCTGACTTCTGGAGAGCGCCTCCTGACCTACGCAGTCAGAGGAGAAAATCACAGGTCTGCCGAGGAGTTCCTTCAATCGTACAGCCACTGGCCTGAGGCTGAATTTCGACTCCGGTTTCCCTTTTGGACGCCCCAGATGCGAGGCAACAACGAGGCGTCCGCCTCGCTCGATGGCAAGTCTTAATGTGGGCAGAGTGGCCCGGATGCGCGTGTCATCAAAAACCTGCCCGTTCTCGAGGGGCACATTAAAATCAGCGCGAATGAATACGCGTTTGCCTGCGAGGTTAAGGTCTCGAATCGACAGTTTACGCATACTCAAATTGGAGATGACTCCAGGCGAGTCATTGGCAGTTCTCTAGAGGCGTTTTGCGATCATTTTCACGAGATCCACGCAACGCGAAGAATAACCCCATTCATTGTCATACCATGCGAGAACCTTGACGCAAGTATTTCCCACGACCCGAGTATAATTCGCGTCCACGATAGCAGAATGAGGATCGCCGCGAAAATCGATCGAAACCAAATCTTCTTCCGTATATTCGAGAATACCGCGCAGGCATCCTTCTGCTGCCTTTTGAAATGCCGCGTTCACAGACTCTGGAGTCGTAGACTTTTCTGTGTTTACAGTTAAGTCTATGAGACTCACGTTCGGCGTTGGAACACGAAGCGCGTAACCATCAAGCTTTCCCTTCAATTCGGGGATTACCAAGTGCAGGGCTTTCGCTGCTCCTGTT
>JASHRN010000120.1 GCA_030037335.1 Candidatus Acidiferrales bacterium
ATCCAGGGCGTGTTTTTCCACGGAAGCTGGTACTGCAAATGGGTGGTCTGATTGAACCTTTCGTCGTGGTCGATGCGGAAGACTTCTGATCCCGTGGGGGTGGCGCCTGCACCACCCACCTGAGGTTCGAAGAACCGCGCGGACACACTGGAGAAGACGACAAGTGCGCTGATGCCATGCAGGTTTGGCATGCTCAGGCGGCCGGCATATCCCGGAATCTTTGAGCGAGCCCACTCAATCGGGAATGTGATTGGCGTGTTGCCCAGCACGCTGAAGTCGTAAGCGTTGTGGGTGTACTTCCAGATGTACTCGCCGTCGAAAACCAGATACCGGCCGAAAGCCTGTTCAAATCCAGCATGAAACTCGTTACGAAAGCCGGGGCTGATTGGGGTCAGCGAGTTCGATGTGCAAAGCAGCAGAGGACTCAGCACGGGAGAATTGCAACCGACGCTGGAAAGAATCAAATTTTCGTTGAAAGGCGTCTCCATGGTTCGCGCATAAGAGACCCGAAGAACCGTGCCACTGGGCTTTATGTTGTACGAAATTCCCAGGCGAGGCTCCGCCTGCCGAGCGCTGGTTATGCCGTTATAGATATCACCGCGGACGCCAGGGAAAACAGTCCAATTGCCCTTTTTAATGGAATCCTGGACGTAGAGGGACATCTCCTTCACGTCGGTGTGTTCGTCAAAATCGAACAAGCCACCTCCGCGCGTCAAGTCGTAGGGCAGCAGAACACGATTAAACACTGGAAACTGAGGAGTGTTCGGCGCGTTTGGATTCGAGGACAGATTGGCCTGCAATCCAGCGCCAACGCACTGCGATGGATCGGTGAAACCCTGGACGGGAGTTGGAGCAGGTCCGATGGTCAAACAAGGAGCGTTGAGGGTCGGGTCAACGATCCCTAAATCATCGTTTTCTGTGAGGAACGTTTGCTCGTACGAGGCGCCGGCTTTAACGTCGTGAATGCCTTTGTTGTAGACGATGTCGGAGCGAATGCCGGCATTCGTCAGTGTTCTTTGTTGGCTGACGCTTTCTCTCGAAAGGCTTGGCGGGCCCAGATCCGCGAACGGATCAGCGCTGGGGTAATAATTGTACGCATCGCGGCGAACGTAGGCGCCGAGCGTGAATACCGTACTTGGGTTCAACAAGCGCGTCCACGAAGGAGAGATATTGAAAGTGTTGATTTGTGAGCGCTGGTCGGCGGGACCGACAGGCTGGCCATTTGGACCGATGCCGCCGTCGTTTACCACGACTCCCGACCAAGCGGTTGCGTCCTCTGCATCGAAGGAGTTGGGATTTTGAAACCACGAGCGCGTGTAACCCAGATCCAGTT
Organism: Candidatus Acidiferrales bacterium; assembly: GCA_030037335.1. GTDB lineage: Bacteria > Acidobacteriota > Terriglobia > Acidiferrales > UBA7541 > DAHUXN01. The sequence continues at coordinate 1,334 of JASHRN010000120.1, forward strand.
CGATGGAGTCGGCGTTTGATAGCCGGCGATCCACCCGGTCAAACAGATTTTCTTCGTTGCCTTTGTCGTGCATGACCGTGAATTCGGGGGGATCGAGAAAACGCCCGGTGTTCAAGCCGCTTGCAGAAATAAAATTGCCCCAGTTTTGATCGCCATAGGCGAGATCGAATGAGGTGTCCGTGGTACCGAATGTGCCGTAAGAAGTAGTTACGCTGCCGTGAGGAGTAGTGGCTCCCTCGCCAGAACGCGTAGTCACGTCGATCACGACGCTTGTTTTGTCACCATATTCAGCCGGTGGTGCGCCTTCAATGACCTGCATGGACTGAACCGAATTGAGCGGAATCTGGTTGGAGAAGACTTTGCTCTGTTGGTCCGTAATCGGCTGGCCGTCCACGGAAAAGGAATTGTCGGCGTGGTCGCCGAGTCCGTGAAAGAGGCCGTTGGAGTCTGCTGCGATGCCTGGGGTTGCCAATGTCACGACCGAGCTGACTGCGGAGGTCTGATTCTCCAGCGGAATTTCTTGAATCAGCGAACGATCGAGATCGGTATGTGTCTCCGGAGTGGTTTCGAGCAAATCACCGGCTTCTCCCTGCACAGTTACAGTGGTGCTTGAACTCGCGACTTGCAACGTAATCGTCAACTGAATAGGCACACTGGAGCGCGCATCGACATCCTGCACATAGGGGGAGAATCCTTTGGCTGTTACCGTCATGTGATATGGGTTGAAAGGGACATTTGGAAAAGTAAAACTTCCAGATTTGTCCGTTGTGGCCGATCTTTCGTAACCGCTGACCGGATCATGAATGTTTACAGCAGCGCCGGCCACACTCGCGCCGGAGGGATCTACCACTGTGCCGGAAATTGTCGAGGAATTTCCCGTCTGCGCCAAGCCGATGCCTGGAAGAAGTAATGTGCAGAGACACAACAACAACACACGCAAGAATTTTTGCTGTACGTTCATTCGCTCATCTCCTTATGAATGAGGCCCGTGCCCAAATAGGGCGGGGATCGTAGTCGTGGGAAATGGCTTCAGCGTTCGCTCGCAAACGATGAACGGCCTGAAGTTCGATTAGTTTTTGTGAAGGAGATGACTAAGCGGAAGGAGGCGCGCGGGGAGGCGCTTGATACGTAATTGGTTGAGCGCCTGCGGTCTGTCGGACAACTGAAACATAAAACCCAGTGACGCGAGGAGCAGCCGGCTTGGTAGCGGCTGACGCGCGGATTAACGGCGTATGAATCGCATGGCAGACCGGGCAGGTTGCTGCCGATTCATTGCTGGAGTGATGGTGCCAAATAGCGGCGGAGGAAAGAAACAGAAAAGAGACGAGGGCTACGCAGGCAATAATTCGCCTTCGGATGAGCATTCTCGATTTAGGATTTCGCTCCGTTTTAGACTCCCCCCCGGCCCTTACCGCACCACAATTATGCGTCAGACGCGCCGTGCGTATAGTTTGGTTGCACTCCCCATGATCCGAGAAAGTAACGAGGCTAGGCGGACGTTTCCAGAGTTTTCTCCACCAAGCGAACGCAGCGCTGCACGCGCTGGCGAAGCGGACCCTCGATCTCCTCGAGGCGCTTGCGGGCAGCGAAAAGCTCGTCGGCGATATTCAAGGCCGTCAACACGGCGACGCGCGTAGAATCGACTTGGCGCGTAGATTCGGCAACGGTCCGCATTTTCTCGTCAACGAGCGACGCAACCTTGCGAAGGAGAGCTTCCTCCTCGCCCTCCGCCTGCACGTTGTAGGTTTGGTCAAAGATTTCGACTTTCATAGGCGGTCTCCCCGTCGCCGTTGATTCTGATGCATTCGCGCAGGGAGCGCAAGGTCGTCATGCTCACCAAAGCAGCTTCAGACCGAATTGAATCTGCCGCGACGTTGTCGAGGTGCTGGTGATCACTCCTGCGGTCGGCGAAACGCCCGAAGGAGTAAACACAATGGGATTCGGCGTGCTGAAATTCGCGCGATTCAGCAAATTGAAAAGCTCCGCGCGGAATTGCAACGTGAAACGCTCGTGAATTGCAGTATCTTTCAGGACCGAGAAATCCCACGTTGCCAGGCCCGGGCCTGGCAGCGTGTCTCTCCCGAGGTTTCCGAAGAACCCGCTATCCGGAGGTGGCTGCAAGAACGCCGCCGGATTGAACCATTGTGTGGGGCTGCCCAAAATGATGGGCCCAGTGAACGCCGGGTTTACGAACGGGCGCACTGGATCTTTGGTGTCACCATTGTTGGAGGGGTTATAGCTCAGTTGCGGGGTGAACGGGAAACCCGACTGTAGCGTGACGATCGAGTTCACCGACCAGCCGCTCGCGAAGCCGTTTGCCACGCCGCTTAAGCCATTGAAGTAGGTCCGGCCGTGGCCAAACGGCAGTTCGTACGCAGCATTAATCACAGCCGCGTTTCTGACGTCGTAAGTTGCAGGTCCCCAATCGGCTCCCAGATCAAAGGGATTCGACACCAAGCCCGGAGCGTTTCCCGCCGCAGTGGAGTTCAGCGAATCGCCATCGTCAAGCGCCTTCGACCACGTGTAGACGCCGCGCAGCACGAGACTCTGGCTGAAACGGTGATTCACGTCGACTTGCAGTGCGTTGTACGAGCTATCGCCTTCGGAGAACCAAGCCCACGCGGCGGCCAGCGCAGGATTGGCCCGCGGCGTGCCCGCTGGGATGTAAAAGCTCCCCGCCGGCACCGGAGCGCCTGCCAGAGGAGCGGGGAAATCGGCCGGATAATCCGCCGGGCAGGGCGCAGCAGGGCAAATCGTTGGAGTTGGTTCGTTGTCGTCCAGGCTGATGAGTTCGTGATAGCCGTGAGAACCCACATAGCCCACGCTTAACGAAGTATTCGGCAAGATCTCATGCTCCACTTTCAGCGAGTAGGAAATCAGCGTGGGAGTTTGCATGTTCGGTTGAACGCCGGCTGGCAGCACCTTGGCGCCTGCTGGAACGGAAGTAGTGGGCAGCGGCAAGCTGGAGACCGGCAAATCGTCGATGCTGTAAGTCGGATTGAACGGCGCATTCTGATCCATGCGGTAGCCGAGCGCATCCTGCAAATCGTTGTACATGCCGAAGCCCGCGCGAATGACGGTCTTGGGGCCGATCGGGCTCCACGCCAGACCGATTCGCGGCTGCGGAAGGAACTCTGCGTTGTTCGTGGTGAAGGTTGAATTTCCGACCTGCGGATTTGTTTGAATCACGCCATCGCTGAAAATGAAGGTGGCCGTGCGGCCGTTCGCTTCATTCCATCCCGTCGTGAATTCATCGCGCAAACCTAGCGATACGGTCAGGTTCTGCCGGACGCGGATCACATCCTGCGCGTAGAAGGCCCCCAGCAGCGAGCGCCAGTTCATCTCCGTTGGGGTTGGATCGTAAACAAATGTGCCGACGGTGTTTTGCAGGAATTGCTGCAAGCCGGTAAAGGTGGCCTGTCCGAATTGGCTGAGCGCCAGTTCCTCATTTGAGTGTACCTGCTGGAACCATGCGCCGAAGCTCAGTTGATGCTGTCCTTTCGTCAGCATGACCTGGTCTTCATAGGTAAACAAATTGCGCGAGACATTCAAATTGCTTCCGTTGTTGCTTCCCGCCAGGCCGATTTCGGCAGCCGGGTTGGATGCCGCACTTCCTCCTACAACGATTGCCCCCACAGGGTGGCTGCCCACAAATCCGGGTAACGCAGCCGCGGGTGTCCCGGGAGTCGGCTCGCCGGTGAAGTAGTAGCCGGCGCGCGAATAGCCGAAACGCGCGGTGTTGAGCAGCGTTGGAGAGAAAATGTGCGTTTCTTGCACGCTCAACACCTGCTCGCGCAGGCTTTCGATATCCTCGCTGTAAGGATCGGCGGTAGTTGGAGTGACGTCAGCGCTGTCGTCGATCGTATAGACACCTGCCAGAGAGTCTTTCTCCGAAATCGTATGGTCGATCCGCGTCGTACCAAAATCATCTCGGATGGTTTGTAATGGATTGCTGAAGGACTGCGCGATCCCTCCGAAGTCCGTGCCATTCGGGCTCTGCACCGGCCATGCGTTAATCAGCGGTGAAATGCCCACAAATACCGTGCCGGAGGCAGGACACGGACTCGGCGCCGGCGTAACCAGCGAACAGGGCAAAAAGCCATTGCGCGCATCCGTGTCGGGAACCAGGGCGACGCTCGTCTGATGGAGGTGCTGCAGGAGAGCTTCAAAATTCCCGAAGATAAAGGTCTTGTTTTTCTGAATGGGGCCGCCCAGCGAGCCGCCAAACTGATTGCGTTGGAAAGGCGGCGCCGAGCCTTTATCAAAGTAATTAGGGGCGTCGAAGTCGCTGTTACGCAGAAATTCGTATAACGACCCATGCAGTTGATTCGTCCCCGACTGCGTGACGATCAAAACCTGCGCGCCGGGGCGCTTGCCATATTCGGCATCATAGGAATCGCGCAGCACGTTGAATTCGCGAACCGCATCCACGCCGAGCAATTCCTGGCTCACGCCCCCCGGCTGCATGTTGTTCTCTGCGGCTCCTGTGAATTCCACGCCGTTCAACAAATACTCGTTCTGCTGAGGGCGGTTTCCGGATACTGCGAAATTGTTCCCTACGGTCGAATTGGATACTCCGATGCCACCCGTTTTTTCTGATGTGAAATTTACAACGCCAGGATTCAGCGCCATCAGCAGGTCGTAGCTTCTTCCGTTGAGCGGCAAGTCTTTCACCTGCTGTTCGCCAACGAGGCCGGAGACATCTCCGGTCGTGGTGCTCACCGGAGGAGCGTCAGCGTTCACCGTCACCTGCTGGGTAACTTCTCCGATGCGCAACTGCACGTCGACGATCGCCGCCTGATTCACTGCCAGCCGGATTCCTGTCCGGATCTCTTTCTCGAATCCCTGCTTTTCCGCCTGCACTTCATATTGGCCGACCGGCAACGCCAGCACGGCATAGTGTCCGGTGGCGTCTGTCGACGTGCTGCGCGTCAAGCCAGTATTCGCATCCTCCACCGTCACTGCGGCACCAACCACCCCTGCGCC
>JASHRN010000121.1 GCA_030037335.1 Candidatus Acidiferrales bacterium
TGTGTTGCGCGTAAACTATCAATGGATGCGAGCTTGCCGGGCGCCGGCCAAGCGCCAGATTGTAGGCGATATGTAGGAATAGAAAGAAAGCCCGACGTGACGCGAGGAATGCTGGTGTCCAGTTATCGTATGACTCAGCAATCGCTTGTACCGCAGCGTAATACTGGGCAGGAGAGATCGCGAAGTCGCCTTCGAAAAACGGATAATGCAGCTGAGAGGCTGGATATGCGATTAATTTATCGTGCAAAGGCAATGACGGATAGCGCTCAAAAAAATCGTATAGGTGATAGCCGCACATTGCAGGAAGCATCACAACGTCTTCGTGTCCGTCGAGATAACTGGCTAAAAGGAGCGAACCACTCCTGCCCCAGCAACAAATCGCTACAACTCGATTCATCGCTGGAATATCGTAGTGCCGAAGGTCATCAATTTTCTGCGCTATGACGTCCCGCAAATCCTTGGATTGTTCCAAACGAAATAAAGCATAGGCGCTTGGGAGGATTTCGTCCGGGTTGAAAGTCGGTTCCTCAAACTTTATCCTTCCATTTACGATCTGCAAACGCACCGAGTGTTATTCCTCCAGGATCGGCATGATCCACACTTCTCGTGGCTATCCGCTCGCGGGGATCGAGCAGAAGGTCCTAAACGCTGCGGCATTCTAATCCAACGGCTCTTCGAAGTCACTGCGGTGTGCTCGTCCACATGATTAGTGACACTCAGCCTTTCTAGAATGAGAGTTCCAGTGAGCGAGGAATTCGAGCGGCGTGCGATAGCCGAGAGCCTGGTGAGGGCGCACGGTGTTGTAAATCCGTTCCCATCGGCGCAACTGCGGATGAAGAGATTGCACGTTCCAGCGATCGGGGATGACTTGATAGAACTCTTCGTGATGTGTGCGGTGAGCCCGTTCGACCTGTCCATTCAACTTCGGCGAACGGGGCGGCAAGACGAACAGCGGCAAGCCACGCTGCTGACTGAGGTCGTGCAGATCCTACCGCCGCCACTAACGATAGAAGGTCTGCCGGGTGATTCCAAAATGCCGGGCAGGTGAAGACCGCGTTGAAGACAATGGGTCATCCACTGCAAGCGAAGCTGCGCCGGGTGACTCAGCGCGCGCCCCCCTCAAATTTGCATGCTGACACTCTACCGAGTGCCACTTAAACTGGTTTCAAAACCCCCTTCAGCACTCTTAGAATCAAGGGCTTGGCCAGGCCAAAGCTGTGTTTTGAAATGGCTTCTAATCATTCAGAACGAGAACAAGAGCTCGAGATGCAAGAAGCGCGCTGGGGGCAGATCGCGAATGCGATTGGCAAAATCATGCAGAGCACCTGAGAAAAATGCGAAGAACTTCAGCGTCTTCCAAAATAATTTTGAAAAGCAAGATATTTCTGAATAAAAGCTCCAACGTGCTGGCCTGTGGAAAAACTGTGAATTGTCTGTGAAAGTTGTGCGCGTGTTTCGCTCAATTTTCTCTTGCTCCCAGCGCTTCGTTTAGGCAGAATCCCCGCTCGCACTTAGGGAGTGCCCTTGGATTTCTAATCCACAAAGATTTGCGGAAGCCCCACGGGGACGGTTTTGGTTCTGAAGTTGAACTGAAACCGACGGGCTGTTTGAGCGACGTACGAGGTCAAGTTTTCCACAGGATTTCCACGTATGTGGAAATCGGCGAGTAGGAACTTACTGTGAATTCATGGGACAAAGTATTGCAGCACATGGAGCGGAGGGTAAACCCTCATAGCTTTTCGACGTGGTTTCGGCCCACGCGGCTCGAGGCGGCGGAGGGCGACCGGCTGCTTATCCGCGTGCCCACGCCGGTTTTTCGCAAACGGCTGACGCAGACTTACGGGGATTTGCTTCAGGCGGTGCTGGCGGAAGTGGGGATGTCGAGCGCGCGGCTGGAATTCATCTGCGCCGAAAGCGAGCCAGCGGCGCCGGCGGAGGCTCCAGCGCAAGCGAAGCTGGATTTCGATTCATCGAGCCACCAGCTGAATCCGCGCTATACATTTGAGACATTCGTAGTAGGAAGCAGCAATCAGTTTGCGCATGCGGCGGCGCTCGCGGTGACCGAGCAGCCCTCGCGGTCTTACAATCCCCTGTTTCTTTATGGCGGAGTGGGGCTGGGCAAAACGCATCTGATGCACGCGATCGGACACGCGATTAAGAGGCGAAATCCGGCCACACGGCTGACTTATGTGAGCGCGGAGAAATTCACGAACGAAGTGATCGCGGCCGTCCGGTTTGACCGGATGAGCGCTTTTCGCGACCGCTTCCGTACAATGGATGTGCTGCTGGTGGACGACATCCAGTTCATTGCGGGAAAAGAAAGAACGCACGAAGAATTCTTCCATACGTTCAACGCTCTTTATGAACAGCAACGCCAAATTGTGATCTCCTCCGACTGCCCTCCCAAAGAGATTTCGGCAATCGAGGAACGGCTGCGCTCACGGTTTGAATGGGGATTGATTGCGGATATTCAGCCGCCAGACCTGGAAACAAAAATTGCGATTCTGCAAAAGAAGGCGGAGAGCGAACAGGTCAAGCTGGCCGATGATGTGGCGGAATTCATCGCACGGTCAATCAAATCGAATATACGAGAATTGGAAGGCGCTCTGATCCGGCTGCTCGCGTACGCGTCGCTCACGGGAATTGACTTGAATGTGGGAACAGCACAGCAGGTGTTGAAGAATTTGATCGACTCGCAGGAAAAGAAGGTTTCTATCGAGCAGATTCAGCGGCGCGTGGGAGAGCATTTCGGACTGCGCGGGCAGGACCTGAAAGTGCGGAGCAACTCGAAGGCGATTGCCTTTCCGCGGCAGGTGGCGATGTATCTGGTGAAACAACTGACTTCGGCTTCGCTCCCGGAGATTGGGCGGCAGTTCGGCGATAAACATCACACAACCGTTCTTCACTCCATCCACAAGATTGAGAGCTTGCGGCGCACCGACAAGGAATTGAACAAGACTATCAACAGGCTACTCGATTCACTAGGCTAGGTTTGCGCGAGTCTTCCGAGACCGCACTGCGGCGCAACTGTGGATACTGAGCAAATCTCGAGTTTGCGGTAAGCGAATCGATTTTTTGCTAACGCGCGCAATGTCTTCCACAATAAGGTGGGGAAGTTAGATTATTGATGTAAGGCGGGATGCGCGGATTTCCGCAGAATTCACAGATGCGGCGGCTACGGCGGTAATATCTTATTTCTTTACAATAAAGTGAAGTAGAGTATCAGGCAGAGAAATCTGGAGCGAGGAACATTTCCATGGAATTCAGCGTAAAGAAGTTCGACCTGCTGGACGAGCTTGATCTGACGCAGGGAGTGATTGAGCGCAAGACGACAATTCCTATTCTCTCGAACCTGCTCTTTGAAGCGAAAGGCAACCGGCTGTCCATCACCGCGACGGATCTGGAACTGAGCATCCGCACGTCCTGCGAAGCGAAGGTAAAAAAAGAGGGAGCGGGGACCATTCCTGCAAAGAAGCTGCTGGACCTGGTGCGGTTGCTGCCGGAAGAAGAGATACGGTTCAAGCTGCTGGATAATAATTGGATTCAGATCGTCTGCGACCGGAAGACGTACAAGATGGTGGGCATGTCGAAAGATAATTTTCCGACGCTGCCGCCATTCCCTTCCACGCAGGTGAAGATTCCCGCTAAAATCCTACACGAGCAGATTGCGAAAACAATTTTCGCGATCTCGCAAGAAGAATCTCGCTACACGCTAAATGGCGCGCTGGTGGTGCTTACTCCTGCAACGATGACCATGGTGGCGACGGATGGGCATCGCCTAGCGATGGTGGAAATACCACAGAAGCTGACGGGATTGCCTGGGGATGTCCGTGTTCTGGTACCGAAGAAGGCGATGACGGAAGTCATGCGCATGTGTGACAAAGCGGGAGATGATGCGGAAGTTGAGTTCGCGCAGGACGAGAGTCATTTATTTTTCCAGTTCGGCCGGCGGCTGCTCAGCGCGCGGAAGTTGACAGGAACCTTCCCCAACTACGAAGCTGTGCTGCCGCGAGACGCTAATAAAACCATTGTCCTCGAACGCAGCGAGTTGCAAGATGCTTTGCGGCGAGTTTCACAGCTTGCCGATCAGCGCTCGCATGCGGTGAAATTCATGCTCTCCAAAGAGGGAGTGGAAATTTCCGCGTCGAGCCCGGAGTATGGCGAAGCCAAAGAAACGATTGAAAAGGAATTTAATGGCGAGACGATTTCGATCGGCTTCAACGCCCAGTACCTGCTGGATTTTCTTGCCGCGGCCGCGGACGGGCCGATTTCGGTTGAGCTGAAGGATGACCAATCCGCGGGCCAGATGCGCCCAATGGCGGACGATTCTTCTCGTTATCGGTATGTTGTGATGCCGATGAGGATCTAGAGCGGTGACGCGGGAATGCCGCGTCAGCTAACGATGTGGCGATTCGCCGACTCCCCCCTGCTTGGCCCGGCCGCCGTTGCAACCCCGAAGTAGCTGTTCTGCCCTGAACGTAAGGACAGGGAATTTCTTCGCACTACTGTACCCAGAACAAGGCGACTCTCCTTCACTGAACCCATTAAGCTAGGCGAGACACAACGGGTGGGGTGTGCTCGCTGTGTAGCTTCTCGCTGCAGGAAAAATTCGGGAATTCAATGGGCATGGAGGACGGGTGGCTTTCCTGAAGTTACGCTTTCCCTTTGTACAAGGCGGGAATCGCACCGAGACTGAGCAGGCGCAGACATCCGATTCGACGCTGAAATATTGGTGCCGCAAATTCGGCGATCCCGAGCTGGATGAAATCGTTGAAGACCATCGCGCCTGGCTGGAGTCGAATGGCAAATCCGGGCGAAAAGCGGATCTCGCGCACGCCAATTTTGAAGGGGCAGACCTGATGGGCGCGGAGCTAGGAGGCGCAAATCTGCTTCGGGCGAATCTGCAGCGCGCGGATTTGCTCCTTGCGGACCTGCGCGGAGCTTGCTTGATCGAAGCGGACCTCAGTGAAGCAAATCTGGTGAGCACGAACCTGCGTGGCACCAGTTTAGTTGGAGCTAATCTGTCGACAGCGACAGGCTTGGTGGCGAGGCAACTGGCGGGCGCGAGTTTGTTTGGAGCGGCACTGCCGGAGTCGGTTTATCCCTTCGAGGGAGTTGGGAAAGCAGCAATCGTGGGAAGTGTGTTGCAGGTTCTGCTCGGCGCAATGGCGGT
>JASHRN010000122.1 GCA_030037335.1 Candidatus Acidiferrales bacterium
CAGACCGTTCAAGCATTCATGCTCTCCCTTAAACCATCGGTTATGCTCCGCTCGAATTGCTCTTGAATACACTCGTGCGCCTTATCCATGTACTGTAAGGATTGCGCGAATTCATGAGCGGCCTGCACATAGGAGTCGAGGTCGAGTACAAACACTGGACGCCTGATCACGGATGGATGGTCTGGATTTGGCAGTCCGAACTGGAAACGCATCTCCAACTCACCACATTTCATCTCGGCGACCTGCATCCATTTTGTCAGTTTGGTGCGGTCGAAATGGCCGAGCGGGCCGATCAGATCGGGGGAAATATATCTAGTCCACTGATTGATTGCGTCGATGTTGTTCATGTCGAGAGTATTAATGTAACGCAATCCGAATCTCGCAACTTTGGTGTCGGGATATTCAGCTATCAAGGCGTAAATACCATCGGCGACCGTCTTTCGCATTTCTTCGTACTTCGAATATTTCGTATAAACCACGAACATAAACCGAGACCCGAGGCTGAGTTGTTTTTCTCGTTCCCTTCCAAAAAGGTTGTACTGTTTGAAAGACGTCTGGACCTGCTTTACATCGTGGCCGACGCCGAGGTTAAGCTCAAGCATCCTCGCGGCCTGAGGTTCCAGAATTGGAAAACTAGAGGTTAGGATAGCAGCAAGCTTCTGGGGTAAATCCGCGTCAAGACTCGGAATTGGCGCTACAAAATCAAAACGGACTACTACCTGGGTAAGGAAATTTGTCCTATAGACTATCTGATCATATTCGGGCATAGCCTTTGTCCCCGCGTTGTTTTGACGAACGAACTGAAAGTATCAGAAAGTGACCGAACGGACGCCACCCTATCACAGCTTCGAATTATATGTGTACTGCTTCCGGAGAAGCGACATTGTGTTGGCTGGGGCGGTTGGATTCGAACCAACACCGTCTGCATTAACAGTGCAGCGTCCTACCGATTGGACCACGCCCCAAAAGTTGATGTAGGGCCTTATTATACGGCACGTTGCCGGATACTAACTGTATCAGCCAAGATTGGCGACTGTGTTGGTGTGGGTAGCGTGCATGCCACGCTCGGCTCAAGGTTGGTCCCAGTGAGCCTATCCACTGCCAACGCTTGGCTCCATACGGAGGTGTGAGTATCGCTCCATCATTCCCTACGGATTTACCGTGTTTCGGCTTCATGCGTGCTCTCGATCACCCACTGGGCGATGCGCGGATCAGGCAGTAGCGCCTGCGGAGAAAAGGTGTGCTCGAGCCCATCCAGCCGCTGGCGCAGCCCGTTCTCGATGCCTCCATAGGAGAGTAACAATGGCACGATAAGAGCATGGTCACCAGCATCGTCTGCTGCTTGCACTTTTTGACGGAGCTCTGCGGTGGCTTGATCTCTAACTCGAGCGTCGGCGTCATCGCGAAGGGTCACACATTCGATACGCACGTAAGACGTGTGTGCACCGATCTGGTTGGCAAGAACATTCATGTTTGCGAGCCACTTGGCATTCTCTTGATCGTCGTTCGGGCCGTGCGCGACCAGAATCACTACGTCGCGCGAAGGATCTCTCGTCACTGCAGCCGCATGGTCGGCAAGGATCTCACCCACAATCGGATGCCGGTCAAGCGCCGCTGTCATTTCGATGGGAATTGCGCTCTTCACTGGTGTGGGCAGTGCCGTCGATTTAGGGGATGGTGCGCTCGCCACTGTGTGGCTTCCCATGCCGGGCATGGCGTCGTCCATCGCGAAGTCTGCCAGTTCCTTGGGCGGGTTGGGGCGAAGACCCAGCAAATACTTGGTGCACTCGATGACGCTGCTGTAGGAGGAAATGAACAGGGGAACGGCAACGATCTTCTGGACGCCCCTCGCGGTCAGTTTGTCGATGCCTTCCTGAAGAGTCGCGCGGTCAGCCATGCCGAATGCGACTTCCGTGGGTATTTCCTTGTTGACCTCGGCGGCAACATCTTGAACTTGGGCGTTCCACTCTTTGCTCCCACCGTGCGCCATCAGCAGGATGCCAATGCTGGACGATGGGGAGCTCACTGAATTAGCGTCCTGGGCGAAAACCAACCCGCGCGCTCCGAAGGAAGCAATCAACAGCAAGGTTAAGCGGGTGATCCATTTCATTGCGTCGGCTCCTTGAGATACCACTTAGTTGGAGTGGAATTGCGAACTATCGGCCGTCATTCGCACACCGAGCGTCACGAGTTTCTTCTGCGGGGAGGGCCGCGTGATCGACGCGCTGCTTTTGGATCGCCCCAGTCACACTCAATCGCAACAACTGCGCCCGTTCCCGGTTGCGATGTTCTCTTTTTATCCCAATTCTAGTTGCAACTTAGTTTCAACTACACAAAACATTTGACTGTATCTCGTTTTGTTTGTCAAGACGGTGTCGATGAACCTTCCGTGACAATCCGCGAATTGCGTAGGAACTTAATTCAACGGCACCTGCGTCTCGTCGACCAGCAAACAGCGTTTGCCCTGCTTGCTCAGCAATTAGTCATGGAGCCAAATGCGCGGAACAGTATCACCGCTCTGATTGCTGAGTGGCGCTCGCAATTGCAAGGCTCACACACGCAGCCCCATTTGTGAGATACTCTCGACTCATGAAAGGAAATCCAACAGTCATCCTGGAATTAAACAAGGCACTTCGCGAGGAATTGACGGCAATTAACCAGTACTTTCTGCACTCTGAGATGTGCGAGAACTGGGGTTACCGCAAGCTCTCCGAATACGTCAAGAAACAATCCATCGGCGAAATGAAACACGCAGAGGCTTTGCTCGAGCGAATTCTTTTTTTGGACGGCTCTCCCACGATGGAACCTTTGAAACTATCCATTGGTTCAACCGTGCGCGACATGATTGAAGCAGATTTGAAACTCGAAGTTTCTGCGGTAGCGCAATACAACACTGCGGTCCAGATTGCTACCGAACAGAAAGACAACGGATCGCGAGATTTGTTGGTGGAACTCCTAAAAGACGAGGAAGGCCATGTCGACTGGCTCGAAGCTCAGCTTCATCAGATGAAGGAGATGGGCTACGAACGCTACCTCACCATGCAAACAGGCGAATTCAAAGAAGAATCCTAAAAGGACTAGCGCCAACGTCTCAGCAACTCGAAATTTAACGCAGCTTCCCGCGTGCCCAACTGGGATATGCTGCTCGGCAAGAAATCCGGACTCTTTGCTTGATGCTCTCCTGTTCCAGCTCCTCTCTCGTTCGAGACGGCATTTGGTCCCCCGCCGTCGGAACAAGAATCCCAGGAATAAAGGAATTGGTGGGGCGGTTGGATTTGAAAACACCGTCTGCAATAACAGTGCAGCGTCCTACCGATTGGACCACGCCCCACGCGAAAGCAGAGTTGCGGGAGCGTTGATTTTATAGGAATCGCAGCGATTTTGCAGGAATTGAATCGATGAGAGGCAGCCGACTTACAGCGTCCGGCGTCTGACCTCTAAATAGCTGCGACTCGTTGAGTTGTCATTCCGAACGTTCACCTATTCCCTAGAAAAATGCAGATCCCTCGTCGCTTCGCTCCTCGGAATGACAGTTTAAAGGGTGTCTTGCGGCGGACGAACACACCCCCGCCGCTTAGAGGGTAGGTATCGTGGAGGTTCCGGCGGGAATGAGTGGGGGAAGGAAGCCGGCCCAGCCCTCAATCCCCTTAAAGGGATTCTCGGCTTGTCTTCCCCCTACGCACAATTGCTACGCACGCAAGGAGCCACGAGCTAAATCATGGTATTTCAGTGTGCCGAGGGAGGCACGCGGAGTAAAAAGAACACGGAGTCTGTAAAATCCTCTCTCCTGTGGACCTTTACTACCACATATGTCATAGATTATGCGCGGTTTCCGCAGTTGGCCGCTTTGCCCCCTAGGCTGCCTGCAAAGGAATTTGACGAGCGAGAAACCAGTGCTTACTCGAACGCGGGAAATTGGCGAAACAACCATACTCAACGGGCCGCTGATGGTGGGCGAAAGCGAGATGGAGTTCCGGCAAAAGCTGAAGGGACTGTTGGAACGAGGCTCGCGGCGGCTGGCGATCAATCTTGCGGACGTGCCGGAGATGGATAGCTGGGGTTTAGGCGCGTTGGTGCGGGGGACTGAGGCTGAAGTACTCTCGCGCTGATGCCAGAACCTGCGTTTAATGCTTCGTTGAACCGTGCTCCCTCAGGGGTCAAAACCCCTGAGCTTGCCAGGATTCTTCGGCCGGTTGAAACCGTGCCCTGACGAAAATCATGAGGCGACGAGGCCGTCTCGTAAATATAGTCGACTTTCCCTTGCACGTCGTCCCAAGCAATGACCTCGCGTGGATGAAGAAGCACGAAAGGAAGGAAAAACAACATCGTTTTTTTGTCGGAGCTAAAGCTCCGACCCCCTGAAAACCATCGATGAGATGGTTCGGCTATCAAGTCATTCCCCTTTGCCCGCTGTGAAGATTTTCTTCGGCAGCATCATGCTGACCACGTCATTCCCATCGACAATCTCGCTGATGTGAAGATCGGCGGCGACGCTCGCGAGCATATAGGCGTCGTCGCGGGAGAGATGCTTTTCCTGCATGAGAAAATCGATCATTTGATGGACAGCCATCTCGGTAGCTTTGGTGAGGTCGGCGTTGATGCCCATGGTGATGTAGTAGTCAGGGGTTTCGGCGCGCGGCCAGAGGAGATGCATATCCTTGCGGTCGATTAATTGAAAAGTTCCGATGAGCGAGGTCTCCATCGCGGTGATGTCCACTTCGCCGTCGCCCTGTCCCGCATGGCCGTCGCCTGCCCAGAAGAGCGCGCCGGGCGCGTTCACGGGAATGTAAAGCGTGGTGCCAGCAACGAGCCATTTGTTATCGAGATTCCCGGCATGCATCCAAGGAGGGCCGCTGCTGATACGGCCCGCGGACGGTGGCGGAGCATCGCCGAGGCTGCCGAAGAAAGGATGCAGCGGAATATCGATGCCGGGAGCAAAGTGGGCGAGCATTTCCTGCGCATCGAGCGGAATGATTTTGATTTTACCGTAAGGATAATCATCCGGCAGGAAGCCGCGACCAGGAGCAAAGCCATTGTAGGCGTAGGGAATGGCGAGACGAATTGCCTGAATGCGGACTTCGAGAACATCGCCGGGTTCGGCGCCCTCGACGTAAACGGGACCGGTCAGAATGTGCCCGCCTGGGCCGCGGTCTTTCACCTGATCGAAAATATCGCGAAGAGATTGTTCGATTTGATCCGCGGGAACGCCGGCTTCGGCGAGGCGCGTGGGACTTGAGGTGAGAAGAGTTTGGATTTGCACCGTGTCTCCGGAGTGAATTTGTAACACGGGTGCGGCGCTTGCCGAATAGTAGCCCCAAGTCACCGTTTTCGGAGTGGGCTTGAGCTCGTAGGTTGCGGGCGGAGCGGAGTCTGCACTGGACTGAGCAAGGGTGGAGACACAGCACGCAGAAAACAAAAAAATAAGGGCGACGGCTTTCATGAGTTCTCCCAGAAATGGCGGTGGAGAAAGTGCAAGACTACAGTTTGGGGAGTCTAGCACAGGGTTTGTGACGCGCGGAGATTAATGGAGAGGAAGCGCTGTTCCGTTCCAGCACAGGTAAAGACGGGACAAGTTCTCCCAATTTGGGACGAAGCGATTCGGTCACGAGAAGATTCCTAGCTAAATAGAGAGTACACCTGCATTTACGGCGCTTATGGTGTTCTGCTTTGGCGCTATTCCTGCATTGCTCTGTGTTCATGAGGAGAGGAGGAGTTTGCCTCGGCGTACTTTTCACGCTGATGCTGTCGATGGGACAGCAAGCGGTGCCGACACAGAAGAGCGGCGCGGATGCTGGAGGGAATGAAGAGCAGTCGCAGTACCTGCGCAGCTTTGTTGAATTCGTGAACTGGCCAGTAAGTTCGCAAAGTCAGGGCGTGCGGGCCACGATGAATTTCTGCGTTCTGGGAAACGATCCGTACGGAAAGCTGCTTGACGATGCGGTTCTTGGGCACTCCTTTTGGAACCGGCGAGGGGTGATTGTGCGGGGCCGCACGCTCGGGGATCTGGGCGTTTGCGATGTGCTGTTCATCGGCAGTTCCGAAGAAAAGCACGAGAGCAGGATCCTCAAGAAACTGCGCAATCAGAATGTGCTGACGATCTCCGATACAAGCGATTTCGCGGAGCATGGCGGAATTATTCAGCTGGTATGGCAGAAAGACCACATCGGATTTGTGATCAATGTGGATGCGGCGAACCGCGCGGGGCTAAAGATCAACGCTTCCCTTCTGGCGCTGGCGCAGATCGTGCACGACCCGCCCGAAAAGAGCGCACCGTGAACGGCAAGACTCCAAAGCAGGGATCAATACGCACGAAGCTGACGCGGATCATTGTCGTGACCTGCGGCGCTGCGGTTCTTGTGGCTTGTGCGGTTTACGCCGTTTACGACATTCACATTGCCCGCGCGGCGCGGCTGGAAACGCTGCAAACCATTGCCGAGATCACCGGCACAAACTCGACGGCGGCTCTGGCGTTTCGCGATGCCGGGGCCGGGGCAACGATTCTGCGCTCGCTCGCGAATGAGAAGAGCGTGCTTCACGCGGTGCTGTACACGCGGGATGGGAAGGTATTGGCGCAATACGATCACGCGGGAAGCAAATCTGGTTTTGTGCCTCCTTCTGTTGGGCCGGACGGCACCGAATTCACCCGCCAGAATATTCAGACATTTTTCACCGTGAACCTGGATGGTCATGCGGTGGGAAAGATTTACGTCGAATCCGATATTTCAGCGCTGCGATCGCGGGAAGAGCGTCTGATGACAATGATCTGCATGTGCCTGCTGATCTCGCTGGGAGTGGCGCAGCTACTTGGCTCCCGGCTGCAGCAGGTGATTTCCGCACCCATTTTGCAACTGGCCCAGACCGCGTTTACGGTGGCGGTTGACAAAAACTACTCCGTGCGCGCGGCGGTGAGGAGCGGTGACGAGATTGGCTTCTTGTATGAACAGTTCAACGCGATGCTGGACGGGATACAAAAGCGCGACGATCAACTGGAAAAGGTGCGCGCGAGTCTGGAAGAGCGCGTAGCCGAGCGCACCGCTTATCTGAATGCTCTGGTGGAGACGAGCCCTCTCGGTATTGTGACGACGGACCGCGAGGCCAGAGTGCGCATGTGCAACAGCGCGTTTGAACGACTGTTCCAATATTCGCGGCGTGACATTATCGGGACGGAATTGAACACGCTGGTAGCGCCTGCGCACTTGATTGCCGAAGTTGCGGACTATACGCGAAGGATCGTCAGCGGCGAGCTGGTTCGAGTGACTACACAGAGACGGCGAAAGGATGGAACGCTGATGGATGTGGAGATGTACGGGGTCCCGCTTTTCGTCAGCGGCGAAATGGTGGGCGAGCTCGTTCTTTATGATGATGTCAGCGAACGCAAGCGGACGGAAGCTGCCTTGGAGGCGGCCAAGGAGCAGGCCGAAAGCGCTAATCAAGCCAAGAGTGATTTCCTGGCGAACATGAGCCATGAAATCCGCACGCCCATGAATGGAATCATAGGGATGACGCAACTTGCGCTGGATGCGGAACTGCGTCCCGAGGTTCGCGAATATCTGAACATGGTGAAATCGTCAGCCGATTCCCTGCTCACGCTTTTGAACGACATTCTCGACTTCTCGAAGATTGAAGCGGGCAAGTTTGAGTTTGAGTTGCTGCCTTTTGCGCTGCGCGAGAGCCTTGGGCAGACGATGAAGGCGCTGGGGCATTCGGCGCATCGCAAGGGGCTGGAGCTTGCGTGGCAGGTGGCTCCAGAAGTTCCGGAATGGCTGGTGGGAGATCACGGGCGGCTTCGACAGGTGCTTGTGAATCTGGTTGGAAACGCCATTAAATTCACGGAAAGCGGCGAGGTGGTCGTAACCACGAAACTCGGGGAGAGGACGGCGGAAAAAGCCGAACTGCAAATCACGGTACGCGACACAGGAATTGGTATTTCCGAAGACAAACAGGGGCTGATATTCGCGGCGTTCACGCAAGCCGACAGTTCCACAACACGAAAATATGGAGGGACCGGACTGGGGCTGGCAATCGCGCAGCGGCTGGTGAACATGATGGACGGCGCCATACGAGTGGAGAGCAAGCTAGGCGAGGGCAGCTCGTTCCATTTCAACGTGCGGCTTGGGTTACCTGGCAAGCAATTTGTTCCACCTATGCTTGCCGAGCCGCCTTCGCTGCGCGGCTTGGCAGCCCTGATCGTGGATGATAATCAGACCAACCGATCCATTCTCGCGGAAACATTCAAGCAGTGGCAGATGGTCCCGCAGATGGCGTCGAACGCTGGCGAGGCGCTAAACATGCTGCGTGGGCACAGGGGCCGAAGTCGTTTCGGCTTGGCGGTGATCGACGCGCAGATGCCTGAAATGGACGGGTTCATGCTGGCGCGCGAGATTCGCGCCGACCCGGATTTCATCAACTTGCCTATCATTATCCTGAGTTCAACTTCCCATCCTGTGGGCCGCGAGACGGCGATGCAACTTCGCATTTTTGCATCGCTGACGAAGCCGGTGCAGCCTTCGGAGCTGCTGAACACGATCCTTGCGGCGATTGGCAAGCAAGCGCCTACGGCGGGCATTGAAACTCCCGTGCCGCGGCCAATCGACAGCACCACGCCGCCGTTGCGGATACTGCTTGCCGAAGATAACGCCGTGAATCGGCGAGTAGCTACGCGGCTACTGGAAAAACAGGGGCACACGATCATTGCGGCAAGCGATGGGCGCGAGGCACTGGCAATCCTTGAATGGGAGAATATCGACTTGATCTTGATGGACGTGCAGATGCCGGATATTGACGGGCTGGAGGCGACGCGCACCATCCGGCGGAAGGAAAAGGCTTCCGGCGGGCATATCCCTATCATTAGCGTGACCGCTCATGTGATGAAGGGGGATCGGGAAAACTGCCTGGCGGCCGGAGCGGACGAATATGTCTCGAAGCCGCTGGAAATTTCCGAGCTCCTTGAGGCGATTGAGCGGTGCTGTCCAAAAGCGAAGGCACGGCGGGATCGCGCGCCGGGGGCGATCAATGAAGCGGAGATCCTCGAGCGCGTACAGGGCGACCGCAAACTGCTGGCGGAAATTATCGAGCTATTCGATGCAAGTTCCGAAATGTCGCTGGGGCAAATTGCGCTGGCTGTGCAACAGCACGACGCGAACGCTGTGGCCAGAGCCGCACATACATTGAAAGGGTCCATTGGCAATTTTGTCAAGGGGCGGGCATACAGCGTGACGGTGGGAATCGAGGCTGCGGCACGCAGCGGGGATATGGTTTCTGTCGCATCTTCTCTCCCTTCCCTCCAAGCAGCCGTCGAGGAGCTGAAAGCAGCCTTGGCCCCTTACCGAAACGTGGAATCAAACGCGCCGGTGACGGTCGACGCGGATTCTGGAAAAAACTGAGGAAAATTGCGAATGAAGATTCTGATTGCGGAAGACGATCCCGTTTCGCGGCGCGTGCTGGAGGAATTTCTTCGGAAATGGGGGCACGAGCCAGTCAGTGCCGCGAATGGCGGCGATGCGTGGAGTATCTTGCAAGAGGAAGACGCTCCGCGCGTAGCCATTCTGGATTGGATGATGCCGGAACTGGAAGGAGTGGAAGTTTGCCGGCGCGTGCGCGCACTTTCAGGACGAGCCTATACTTTCCTGATTTTGCTTACCGCGCATGGACAGAAAAGCAGTCTGCTGACGGGACTGAACGCTGGCGCGGACGATTATCTTTCGAAACCGTTCGACGGCGAGGAGCTGCGAGCAAGATTGCAAGTGGCAGAAAGGATCCTTCGCATCCAAGATGAGCTGATCGCCGCTCGCGATGCACTGCACTTTCAAGCTACGCACGACCTGCTTACAGGAGTTTCCAGCCGGGGCGCGGCAATGGATTTTCTCGCCCGCGAACTGGCGCGCGGCTTTCGCGAACACCGGCCGACTGGCGTGGTGCTCGCTGATCTCGATCACTTCAAGCGCGTGAACGATCAGAATGGGCACCTTGCAGGTGACAGCGTTCTGCAGGAAGTGGCGCAGCGAATGTTGAAATGCACGCGCACTTACGACTGCGTAGGAAGATACGGCGGAGAGGAGTTCCTGATTATTTTTCCCTCGTCAAATGAACAAGGCGCAATGCGGCAAGCGGAAAGAATCCGCGCTTCGGTAGAGGCCACGCCGATTGGGCTAATGGAGGGCCCGATTCCGGTGACCATCAGTATGGGTGTTTCCATCAGTGATTTTTCGCTGGTGCAAGAAGCATCCGAACTCCTGAAAGCAGCGGATGCCGCCCTTTACCGCGCAAAAAACTTAGGACGCAATCGCGTGGCGCTGGCTGTAGCAGCGCAAGTGCTTACAGGGCCCCCCTGGTTCTGAGGTATAGCTCTCGCATTCAGCGCGAGACATTCGCGTCCGCACAGAAACCATACGCCACCGCATGGAAATTGAGCGCTGGTTACTTTGTCCCTCTCGCCAAATGCTTGAAAAACGCTCCGGTTCGCTGTGGAAAGGTGTAGACTTGGGTGTTGGATTTTTTCTTTCTTTGCTCGTTGAGGAGGTTCCAAAAGTGAGTCCGACCAAGCCTGTTTCCGCGGTGACCGAGGATAAAGAGGGAGCAGCGCGCCGCGAAACACTGACGGTGACTGATAACCGCACCGGAAAGCGGTATGAAATCCCGATACAGAACGAGACGATTCGAGCACTGGATCTGCGTCAGATCAAAGTGAACGCCGACGATTTCGGATTAATGAGCTATGACCCGGCGTTTACAAATACGGCGTCGTGCATCAGCCGAATTACATTTATTGATGGCGATAAGGGGATCCTGCGGTATCGCGGATATCCGATCGAGGAACTCGCGGAGAAAAGCACTTATCTGGAAACGGCATATTTGATCCTTCATGGGGAGTTACCGACGCAGTCGCAGCTCAAAGAATGGACCTACCACATCACCCATCACACATTCATTCACGAAAGCATCAAGAAGTTTCTGGACGGCTTTCATTATGACGCCCATCCAATGGGCATGGTGATTTCCGCAGTGGCAGCGCTTTCAACGTTCTACCCGGATGCACGGAATATTTTTGATGAAGATTCGCGGCGCAAACAAACCTGGCGGCTGATCGGTAAAATGCCGACGATGGCGGCGTTCGCTTACCGGCACAGTCTGGGGATGCCGTACGTTTATCCGGACAATGACCTCAGCTATCCAGGGAATTTCCTCAACATGCTGTTCCGCACCACGGAACTGCAATACCGGCCGAATCCGACACTCGAGCGTGCGCTGGACATTCTTTTCATTCTTCATGCCGATCACGAGCAAAACTGCTCGACGAGCGCGATGCGCGGTGTAGGGAGTTCGCACGTGGATCCATATTCGGCGATTGCTGCTGCGACAGCAGCTCTGTACGGGCCTCTGCATGGCGGCGCAAACGAAGCGGTTTTGCGCATGCTGCTCGAGATCGGATCGGTGAACCGCGTTCCCGAATATATCAAACAGGTGAAGGCGGGCGGCGAACACAAACTTATGGGTTTCGGGCACCGCGTTTACAAGAATTATGATCCTCGCGCGAAAATTGTTAAGCGCATTGCCTATGAAGTGTTTGACGTGATGGGACGCAATCCGCTGATTGATATTGCTCTGGAATGCGAACGCATCGCGCTCGAAGACGATTATTTCGTGAAGCGGAAGCTGTATCCGAACGTGGATTTCTACACGGGCTTGATTTATCAGTCGATGGGCCTGCCGGTCACGATGTTCCCGGTGCTTTTTGCAATTCCGCGAACTTCGGGATGGATTTCACAGTGGCAAGAGATGCTTCTGGATTCGGAACAGAAGATCGCGCGGCCGCGGCAAATCTATCTTGGCGAAGATTCGCGCAGCTACATTCCTATGGAGCGCCGGGGATAACGGAAGGAATCTCCTCTCGCGCACCTCGCTTATTCGCGTAAAGGGCTTGGTCCGCTCGTTCGATTAATTGGGCCGGAGTTTCGCCGTTCCGGTAGCCTGCCCAGCCGGCAGCGCTGGAGACGGTGAGTTTTTCATCGCCCCAGTCGACCTGCAATTCACCGAGACGCTTGAGCAGAATCGGGATGCGATCCGGCAAGCACTCGGGCAGTATGACGAGAAACTCATCTCCGCCGAGTCTCGCCGCCAAATCGGATGCCCGTATCACACGGTTCAATCGCTCCGCAAATTTTTTGAGAACCATGTCTCCCGTGGGGTGGCCATAGCGATCGTTAATTCCCTTGAATCTGTTGAGGTCCAGAAGAAGCACGCTCAGAGGATGGCCGTGGCGTTCCGAGCGCGCGACTTCGGCTGCCAGGCGCTCCTCTCCGAGGCGGCGGTTCGAGAGGCCAGTGAGAGAGTCGCGCGTGGCCAACTGCTGAAATTCCTCAGCGCGAATGCGCAGGCGCGAAAGGATTTCGAGATGCGTGGCGGTTTGTGCGCGCAGACGCTTGATGAGCCACTGCTGATAGACGGTGTAAAGGTTGAAGAGCAGCACGAGCGCCACGAGAGCATGGATCGCCAGATTCAGATTGAGCTGAAAAATGCGATCGGATTCACGGAGGATATCGGGAAGAGAAACAATTACGACGGCAAGCGTCAGCAGCAGCATCACCGTGACGGCGCTCCACCAAAGCCACCAATCACGGCGCTCCAAGCCCCTCAGGTGCTTCCGCGCTATCTCGATCTGATCGATCTGCTGCTCTAGAGATATTTCCGACGTGCTATCGCTTCGATCCAGCACACGAATACCCGGGAGGAATTCTGCGGGGGCTCTGAGAAATAGTGTAGCCGATGCGGAGCGGTTCAAAAGCGGAGAAGGTGAATGTGTTTCCTGTTGCGAACGGGGAAGAAGGAATGGGTTGGTTGGCGCGAGGCATCGCGCCGGCCGGAGTATTCTCCGCGCTTGACGGCGGCAACGAAATGGTCCGCATCGCGTGTGGGCCGCGGGATGCGAAAACCGTCGAGCACGGCGACTACGAACTTCAGGGCGGTTTGGAGCGATACGCGATGGCCTTGCGTGACATAGATCGGCTTCACGCCTGTTCGAGTGCACAGAACCGCGCCAACGGTTTCACCGTCATCAAGCAATGGGGTCCATGCTCCCGCTTCGAAGGGAAGGCGCGTGTGAGTTCCAATAAGCACGGACTTTGCGCAGCCGATGGTGGGCACATCCAGCAAAACGCCGAGGTGCGAGGTAAGACCAAATCGACGCGGGTGCGCATAGCCGTGAGCGTCGCAAAAAATCAGATCCGGAGTATTTTTTAGGCGTGCGAAGATTTTGAGAAGCGCGGGCGCCTCCCGGAAACTGAGCAGGCCCGGGACATACGGGAACTGGACCGGGCTTTCGCGCCATAGGCGCTCGATTTCAAACATCTCCGGGAAGGAATAAACCACCACGCCCGCAATAGCGCGCTTCCCTTCCCTATCAAAGGCCAAATCTGCACCTGCAACACATCGAATGCGTGGAAGGCGGTCTGTCAGCTCGACCTTCGAGCGGAACCGCAGCTGAATGCGGGCAGCCTCTTTTGGAGTGACGCGCCAGGAATGTAAGCGCTGATATTTCATTTTCGCCAAAGCTATGCGGGCCAAGCTATGTTGTCAAGGCAGCATCGCCGCAGCATTATTCGAATATGGCCGGTGCTCACTGCTGATGGCTGAGGGTATAATAACCGTTTACCGTTCAGACGCTCTGGAATCGATTATGGTTAGAGGAGAGCGAATATGTCTCTGAGAATTTCGATGCGTCGGTTGTCGGACGTTGATGTTATCGATTTGGACGGACGACTCATTATTGGGCCGGATAGCGACGCACTTGCGGAGAGATTGCAGGAGTTGTCCAGGCAGGGTGCGAGAAAGATTCTCGTTAATCTGCAAAAAGTGACGCAATTAGACAGCTCAGGCATTTGCAGCTTGCTTCAGGGTTATACGTCAATGAAAAAAGCTGGAGGCGCATTCAAGCTCTTGCATCCGGCAGGGCACGCGCGCGAAGTTCTGGAAGTGATGCGCCTCACGGAAACGATTCCGACGATGGACGATGAAGCCAAAGCAGTCGCCAGTTTTGCTTCGGCAAACCCGGCAGCAGGATAGTGCTGGCAGGAATTCAAACAGATCAGGAATTCTTCTTCAGATCGTTCAGCACAAGCTTGGCGACTTCCTTGAGAGTATCGAAAACGCCTTGTCCCTGAACAGCGACCGCCTCGATGACAGGCTCACCTTTCAATTGCAATTGTTTGGTTAATTCTCCGGTTGGCATAGCATTGGGCAGATCGCGCTTATTGAGCTGCAGAGCGTAGGGGATCGTATCGAAATTCAGATTGTGATCTTTCAGATGCTCTTTCAAGTTGTCGATGGTTTCGAAGTTCGCATCGAGTCGCTCTTCCTGCGAGTCGGCGACGAATACCACGCCATCAGCGCCTTTCAGAATTAACCGGCGGCTGGCTTCGTAGAATACCTGCCCGGGAACGGTGTATAGATGGAAGCGAGTCTTAAATCCTCGTACTGTGCCGAGATCGAGAGGAAGAAAGTCGAAGAATAGAGTGCGATCTGTTTCCGTGGCGAGCGAAACCATTTTCCCTTTTTGCCCTGTACCGGTATGGTCGTAGATCCATTGCAGATTGGCAGTCTTGCCCCCGAGACCGGGGCCGTAATAGACAAGCTTGCAGTTAATCTCTCGCGCGGGAAAGTTTATAAACGGCACAAGTCCTCAGTTTGGTCGCGTTTTACTTATAGCATAGAGTGTCCCGCAAACATCTGGTCTCTTTCGTTCTGGTTCGGAACAGATAACGTCGGAATAGCGGCGATGATATTGCTCGAAAATCAGAGATTCGGCCTAGACTCAGTCTGGCCGTGGCAACCGGCGACCTCGAAACGAAACTGCTGAGTTGACGATAGAATCGGCCGCTGATATGCTTACGCCTCGTATGGCGCGCTTGAGCGGTAAGACCAAGAACCGGGGCGATCGTGCCTCCTCCCGGTCTTCTGTCCGTAAGCAACTGAAAACGAAAGGCCTACAAAAAGGGAGTCATGCCAGTGTGCTGCGTGATTCAAATGACCAGGCAACAATCCAACAGCTAAGAGCTTACGAGGAAGGCCTGAAGCATCTCCAGCAGCAGAAATTCCAACGAGCAAAAGAGACCCTAGAACGCGTGATTCAAGGTCCCAACAAGGAACTGGCGGACCGTGCCCGGATTCATCTGAGAATCTGCGGCCAGAGAATATCCGGAAGTGCGCAACCGTCAGCCAAAACAGCTGAGGACCACTACAACCAGGGCATTGCCATGATGAATCTGGGCCGCTGGGATGACGCACGGGAGCATCTGGACCGCGCGCGCAAAGCCGCGCCAAAAGCTGACCACATCGTGTATGCCATGGCGGCCCTTGATTGTCTGACAGGCGAGGCTGAGTCTTCGATGGAAAACTTGAAAATCGCGATTCACTTGCGCGCCGAGAATCGTTATCGCGCTCGGAATGATGAGGATTTTGCTTTTCTCCAGGAAGACCCACGTTTCACGGAACTTCTCTATCCTGAGCGAGAGGGCGCAAGCGGTTAGCTCCTACCGTTTGTGTTGACAGCTGCGAAAACCCGCTCAAGACCAATCCGCATCGTCGCCTTTGGCGGCGGTACCGGCCTTTCGATGCTGCTCCGGGGGCTGAAAGAATACACCGCGCGACTCCGTGGAAAAGCCAAGCGACGGACGCCTGTGCAAATCGACGCGGTTGTAACAGTCACCGATGATGGGGGCAGTTCTGGTCGATTAAGACGCGAATATTCGATTCTGCCTCCGGGTGACATTCGAAATTGCATGGTGGCCCTTTCACCGGACGAGGCGCTCCTGGCGCGGCTGTTCCAATATCGCTTTCCCGGATCCCGAAAGGGACTTGGCGGGCACAGCTTCGGTAACCTGTTTCTTACAGCTTTAACTGATATCACCGGTGACTTCCCCGAAGCAGTACGGCTATCGAGCAATGTGCTTGCGACGCGCGGCCGAATTTTCCCTTCCACGGCAAAGAACGTGACGTTGAAGGCAAGGCTGGACAATGGGAAGACGGTCGTTGGTGAAACTCGCATTTCCCGTTCGAAGCGACGCATTCGCAGTATTCGGCTCGTCCCAGCAACGGCACGGCCACTCCCCGAAGTGATTCGTGCTATTCGCGAGGCGGATCTGATTTTGCTAGGTCCGGGTTCGCTGTACACGAGCATTATTCCCAACCTGCTTGTTCGAGGCATGGCCCAAGCTATCGCTAACTCACGGGCAAAATGCATTTACATCGCCAATCTAATGACACAACCGGGCGAGACTACAGGTTACTCCCTGGCGGATCACGTGCGCGCAATTTACGATCACGCCGGCAGAAACTTTTTCGACGCCATCGTCTGGAACCGTGCGATGGCGCGCGCGGACGTGCTGCGACGATATCGAAAGGAAGGAGCAGAGCCGGTAGAGCCCTCCCTCGAAAATTTGCGCGAGATGGGTCTGCATTGTGTGGCAGGCAATCTGCTGCAGCGGAGCGACGTGATACGGCATGATCAGCAGCGATTAGCAAAACTCATTCTCGATCACTTCATTTATGAAAGGCGAGCGTGATCTTTTCTCGCCGAAGAGCGGTTGCCTATCAATCAACGTTCAAAACTGGCGCTCCTTGCGCCGTTACCTTCGGGCTCCGTATACTGGATTCCGCAATTTTGGACTCTGCAGCATCAGCTGAGCATTCACCACAATGGAACTTCTGCCGTGTGGGAGCGGCCAGTGCTATCATCCAATTCCATTTCTCTCAGGAGAAGCAATCATGGCAACAACGCTGTCGCTTGAACATGAACTGAATCCTTACGAAGCTGCAGAGGCGCGGTTTGAAGAGGCGGCGAAGAAGCTGGCTCTTCCCCAGGATCTGTATCAATACCTGCAGCACCCTAACAAAGAAATAACAGTTTACATACCGGTGAAAATGGATGATGGCCGGCTGGAAGTTTTCACCGGCTATCGCGTGCAGCACTCGCTGGTCCGCGGACCCGGAAAAGGCGGCATCCGCTACGCTCCAGACGTGACTCTTGACGAGGTGCGCGCACTGGCGTCGTGGATGACATGGAAATGCGCTGTTGTCGACATTCCATTTGGCGGCGCAAAAGGCGGGATCATTTGCGATCCCAGCAAAATGTCTCAGCGGGAATTGGAGGCTCTGACGCGGCGTTATACGGCCGAACTTTCCGATTACATCGGTCCGGAGCGCGATGTGCCTGCGCCGGATGTGAACACCAACGCGCAAATCATGGCGTGGGTGATGGATACGTATTCAATGCACATGCGGCATACCGTGACAGCGGTTGTTACCGGAAAGCCGCTCGAGCTCGGAGGCTCACTTGGTCGACCCGAGGCCACAGGGCGCGGCGTAATGATGGTCTGCGACCGGGCTATCGCCAAGCTTGGTATGAAAAAGGAAAACTGCCGCGTGGTGATTCAAGGATTTGGAAATGTTGGCTCGATGGGCGCACGCCTGATGCATGAAGCAGGATACAAAATAATCGGGTTGGCGGACGTTCATGGAGCACTGTACAACGAAAAGGGCTTCGATGTTCCCAAGGCGGTCGACTGGGTTTACGGACAGCATAAATCTCTACCCGATTTTCCCGGCGGAGGACAGAAACTTTCTTCTTCTGAAGTGCTCTTCCAGCCCTGTGACATTCTGATTCCTGCGGCGATCGAGAACCAGATTACCAGCCAAAATGCCAGCCGTGTGCAGACCAAGATTCTTTGCGAAGGCGCCAATGGGCCTACGACAGCTCCGGCGGATGAAGTCCTTGGGAAAAAGGGCGTCTTTATCATTCCCGACATTCTTGGAAACGCGGGAGGAGTAACGGTCAGCTATTTCGAATGGGTGCAGGACCGGCAAGGCTTCTTCTGGCGCGAACGCGAAGTAAACGAGCGCTTGCAAGATGTGATGGACCGCAGCTTTGATAACGTGGTGCGTTATGCGGAAAAGCATGGGGTCAACAACCGAATCGCAGCCTACATGCTGGCGATTGACCGTGTGGCCATTGCACTGAAGCATCGCGGCATCTACGCATAGCAGCAGTTCCGAGCTTTTTCTCCCAGAGCAGCTAGAAATCCAGTTCATCTTCGTGTATAAGATGCAGGCGACGAACCGCTGATGGTCTGCGACACCATTTCGCATGGCGCCCTCAAAAGCGAAGAAGAACATCGCCATGACATCTGCATTGTGGGGCGATGGCTGCACGCGCAGAATTTCATCGCGGCGACGGATGGAAATATCTCCCTTCGTCTCGATTCTAAGCGCGTGCTGACTTCTCCGACTGGCATTTCGAAGGGGATGATGTCGCCCGGGGATCTGGTCATCACCGATTTTGCAGGAAACAAACTTTCCGGATGCCGGAACCCCTCTTCAGAACTTGCGATGCACCTGCTCATTTATCGTTTGCGACCGGACGTGAATGCTGTTTGTCACGCCCATCCCGTGACAGCAACGGGATACGCAGCCGCCGGATTGCCTTTGAATAAGGCGCTGCTCAGTGAAGCGGTGATCGGCCTGGGAAGCGTACCGCTTGCGCAGTATGGGACTCCGGGCACTTCAGAACTCACGGACTCAATTGAGCCATTCGTGCAGTCGCACGACGCCATTCTTATGGCCAACCACGGTGTGGTGACGTGCGGGGCCGACTTGCTCACCGCGTACTATCGAATGGAAACGGTCGAGCACTTCGCGCGTGTCGCCCTTGTGACGGAGTTGCTGCACAAACAGGTACTGCTCTCCCGCGAAGACGTAGACAAATTGCTCATGGCGCGCGCGCGATATGGCATCGAGAGCGCTGGAGCAGGCTGCCCTATTACGTCTGATTCTTCCGAGCCCGACCGGATTCCGCTGACGCGCAGCGAACTGGACAGCCTGGTTGAGGAAGCAGTCCGCAACGACCGCCTGCGCCACTAGCGCTCTCGATCCCCCAAAGAAAAAGTGCGAGCGCCGGTTCACTCGATGTCCGCGTGAGGACTGGTTCAGACGACTACGGCAGATCGTTTCTTGCCCTTGAAGTGGATCGCTTTGATATTTCCGCTGTCAGCGACTAACGTATTCTCACCTACGGATTCACTGTCCTTCCACTGAATCGACGCTTGCTCGACGACTTTGTCATTGTAAACGAAGGAAATCTGCGAATTCGTTGCAACCACTTTGTAATCGCCCGGCTGCAGGGCAGTACCGTTCAGCGATCGTGTGGTGTAGAGAGTGAAGTCTCCCTTGGCCAAAACGGCGCTGCTGATCTGCGTGCTGTTTTTTAGCGCTGCCATCAATGGAAGAGCCAAAGCAAGAAACAGCGCGAATACAAATATGTGACCCAATCTGTTGCGCGTCATTTTTGTTCCTCCTTTATTTCTGTGGAACACATTCAACGAAATTAGACGCACGGGTTTTCACAATGAATTGCTCATCGCGCCAGATGACTAAAAATAAAATTTCGCCGCAGACTCCGCCGCCCGAAAACGATTCCACACCTCGATTTCGCACAGTGATTACGCCGATTCTACGAACCAGTGAACGTCTTGATTCCGTAAATTCGTAGATTTCCTAAAAGGATCGGTGGGGTTGGCAAGGCTGATGGTTGGAGGTTCCGGATCGTTCTTTGCACGGAAACGCACGTTTCACTTGCGTTGACACAGTATTGACTCTAATCAATAATCGCTCGCATGATCGGGCAGCTTCGCGGCGCATTGATTGACAAGCGGCCGAACCAGGTCGTCTTGGACGTCGGCGGAGTGGGATATCAGGTGCAGGTTCCGCTTTCCACTTTTGCGGGACTGGGAGCACTGCGCTCGGAAACGGTACTATTGATTCATACTCACGTGCGCGAGGACCAGATCGCGCTCTATGGATTTCTTACCACGCGGGAAAAACAGTGCTTCGAGTTGCTTATTTCCGTTTCAGGGGTTGGGCCGAGTGTTGCGTTGAAGATACTGTCCGGACTATCTCTCGATGAGCTCATCCCCGCGGTTCGCAAGGGAGACATTGCTCAATTGAGACGCGTTCCTGGTGTTGGCCAGAAAACTGCGGAGCGCATTATCCTGGAACTACGCGATAAAGCTGCCGCCGTGGACATCACGGATTCGGGCAAGGCGCCGCCGAGGTCACAAGTCGAATCCGATGTGAGTTCTGCTCTCGTCAATCTGGGCTACGAGCCGCGCTCCGTTGAACGCACCATCGAGCAAGTGCGGGGGCAAAACGCAACATTCGACGCTTTGCTTCGCGCAGCCTTGCAGAAGCTGGGCGGGACTGCACTCGAAAAAGGCGCACGCGCTGCGCGAGCTGAGTAGACATCGGCGAGCCCGCAATTTGTGAGCGAGGTTGACTGGAATGAATACAGCAAAGATGGCTGAATCAAGAGATCGCGTCGTTTCAGGACGAGCATTTGATGAAGATGCGCGGCTGGATGCGAGCGTTCGTCCGCATCGGTTCGAGGATTTTGTAGGCCAAACGCGCGTAAAAGAGAACCTCAAAATCGCGGTCGAAGCGGCGCGGAGCCGCGGCGAAGCGCTTGATCACGTGCTGCTCTATGGTCCGCCCGGGCTGGGAAAGACAACTCTTGCGCAGATTCTGGCAAGCGAAATGCAGGTCGGCATCAAGATCTCCTCAGGCCCGCTGCTTGAGCGCAAAGGGGACCTGACTGCTATTCTGACAGCACTCGAGGCTCGGGAATTGTTTTTTCTGGACGAGATTCACCGCTTGATGCCTTCGATAGAGGAGATTCTTTATCCAGCTATGGAAGATTTCCGCATCGACTTGATTATCGGCCAGGGTGCGAGCGCGCGGATTCATCCTTATCAATTACAGAACTTCACTCTGGTTGGCGCAACCACGCGTGCCGGCCTGATTATGGCGCCGATGCGCTCGCGGTTCGGAATCGTGCATCGCCTGGATTTCTACACTACCGCCGACGTGATTGAAATTGTGCGGCGGTCGGCGAGAATTCTCGGAATTTCGATCGATGACGGCGGGGCCGCGGAGATTGCACGGCGCAGCCGAGGCACGCCGCGGGTCGCTAACCGATTGCTGCGGCGCGTGCGCGATTTCGCCGAGGTGCGGGCCGGCGGCAAAATCACGTGCAGTGTTGCGAAACAAGCGCTTGAGATGCTCGGCGTTGATGAAGACGGCCTCGATGAGGTGGATCGCAACCTTTTACTGGCGATTATTCGGAAATATGGCGGAGGCCCGGTCGGCTTGAATACGCTGGCGGCTTCACTCAGCGAAGAAGAAGATGCGATCGAAGAAATCTACGAGCCGTACCTGATGCAAATGGGGCTGATCGACCGCACACCGCGCGGCCGCGTGGCAACGGCGCTTGCGTATAAGCGTTTTGGGATGGAGGAACCGCGGCGACAACCGCAGCTTTTTTGAGCCGATGGAGCAAAAGGACATGAAAACTGTTTATGTCTCGCTCGGTTCGAATGTCGGCGATCGCGAGCAACAGATCGCCGCCGCAATTCAGGCGCTAGGAGCGAGAGGGATACGCGTTGTGCGCCAGTCTTCGATCTATTCGACGGAACCGGTTGACGTGGCCACTCAGGCATGGTTCCTGAACTGCGTTTTAGAAGTGGAGACGGAGCTCATGCCGCGGCAGTTGCTCCGAACCTTCAAGGAAATTGAAAACGAACTTGGCCGCAGGCATTCCGTGCGCCGGGGTCCGCGCGTTATCGATTTGGATATCCTGCTTTACGGATCAAGCGTAGTTCGCGCTTCGGAACTTGAAATTCCCCATCCGCGAATGACGCAACGGCGATTTGTGCTGATTCCGCTCGCGGAAATTGCGCCGACGCTGCGTCATCCTGTTGAGAACAAGAGCGTGGAAGAGCTCCTCGCTGAAACAAAAGACCGGAGCACGGTGCATCGTTGCAAAGCCGGGACGGTTGGAGCGATGGGCAGATAGTTTATTGTTTCTGGCACCGAAGTCGCTGCCTCAATGAACACATTTCGAATCGCACTTGCCAATATCAGATTCCCAGCAAATCCTGCGGAGTCGGTCACATCAGCGGCACAAGCCATCGCTCAAGCGTCCGCGGAGCACGCCGACATTATTTGCTTTCCAGAATGCTTCATTCCGGGCTACAGAGAACCGAGTAAGCGAATCCCGCCGCCGGACGCCGTATTTCTCGAACGTGCATGGTCAACCATCGCTGCGGCAGCTCGCAAAGCAAACATCGCAGTGATTCTTGGAACCGAGCGGATCGTCAATGACGCTTTACTGATCACCGCCCTGGTTATCAATCGTGACGGCGCACGCGCCGGTTTTCAGGACAAAGTTCAGATCGCTCCGTCTGAAGAAGCGGTCTATTCTGCTGGTTCCGGAAGACAGATTTTCCAATTTGGTTCGCTGGTATTTGGTATCTCAATTTGCCACGAGGGATGGCGCTATCCCGAAACATTCCGCTGGGCTGCTCGCCGGGGCTCACACATTGTATTCCATCCTCATTTCCATGAGGCCGAGCCTGGCGGCTATGTGCCTTCGAGTTTCGCCGACCCTGCGAACACCTTCTTTGAAAAGACGATGTTGTGCCGGGCGGCGGAGAATACGTGCTGGGTCGCAACTGTGAACTATGCCAGCCCCAAATCCCCGACCACTTCCGCAGTCGTGCGGCCAGATGGCACGTTACTTAGCTACCAGCCATATGGAAAAGAGGGATTGCTCATCGCCGACCTGGATATCGCGGAAGCCACCGGCCTTTACGCCGCGCGGTACAAACCTGAGCAACGGTAACTGTTGGGCATAACTGGTGGGTTTTATGAGAAGCCGAAGTTGTAAGCAACTTCAGAGGACTTCATGCTTTTTCCCTTCCTCCTCGCGTTTGCGGCATTCCTCTTCCTCCTGCTTTTCAAACTCAGCGATCTCCTCTTCCGTCATCATGTAATCTTCGCGCGAGGCGAACATTTGTCCGTAGCTCCGATCGGCTCCGAATCGCCTGTCCCGATGACGCCGCTCCTTGATGGTGGGCAAGTGTACATCCTGGATGGGGCGCGAAATCGCGTTCGCTTCGATCAATAGGTCGCTGATCTTCTCAAGAAAGTCGTGGAGGTGCAAAGGCTTACTCACAAATGGCAGGGACTCACGCTCCAGCACAGGCAGTGCCCAGCGCGCGGCTAACGCAGGCACGAGAAAAAGCACACGCAAGAGCCGCTGGCTTCCCTCTGGATCAGCCTCCGTCTGCGCAAGAGTTTTCAGTGTCGTAAAGAGCGGGCCAGTCAAATCGGTCAGCGCGACATTGACAACCACGAGAGTCCAGCGGCCACGCGCCAACTCTCGCATGGCTTCGCTCGGAATCGGCACGACACTGACGCGCCACCCTTCGGTGTCAAAAACATGCTGAAGCGCATGCTGGGTTGCGGAGTCATCGTCGATAATCAATATGTTGACGTCGCTCACGGGAACTCTGCCCCAATTATGCCAATCGGATGTGCCGCGCAATAGCTGTCCTGCGGGTCAGCTTCGTCCGATGAGGAACGTATAGGCGAATAAATAGCGAATACTTTGCGCTTGACATGGCGAATAAAAAGCGAAATACTAGAGACATTCCACTGGCGAGGTGGTCGCAATATCGATGGCTACTTTTCCCGCGATCCGAACCGCATCGGCGCCGATAAGGCGTTCAGTGCCCCCTTCGGTCGAAACCAGCCTCACTCTTTTTCCCGCCGCCGCTCCCAACGGTTCGAGTGAGCCCGGCAGAGCTTCTCCGCCCCCTCCGGCTGATGGCCGGAGTTTGAAGCCTGCGGACGAACTGGTAGGTATCGCGCACCTCGCCGCATCCTCTCGCTTGAGCGAAGCGAAACGCGGCACGGAATACTTCGTGTTGCCGGTGCGTTCAATTCTGAATCGATGCGACTCGCCACGGGTGCCTTTTGGCTGGACGGTTAATCCATACCGAGGGTGCGAGTTTGGCTGTAAATACTGCTATGCGCGCTACACGCATGAATACATGGAGCTGGATGGAGGGGACTTCGAAAGAAAGATCTACGTGAAGGGCAACGCCACAGCGCTGGTCGCTCGCGACCTGCGCGAGAGAAAAATCTGGGGCGAGCACATTGCCATCGGCACGGCAACGGATCCTTATCAGCCCGCCGAGCAGGAGTATCAAGTTACGCAGTCAATCCTAAAAGAGATGGCAGCTTACGATGGCCTCAGTGTTTCGATCACTACGAAATCCAATCGCGTCGTTCGTGACATTGAACTGCTGAAGGAAATCGCCAGGCGCTCGTCGTTGAGCATCAATCTATCGGTGACTACAGTGAGCGCCCGATTGGCGCGTTTGCTTGAACCTCGTGCGCCTCGGCCGGACTTGCGTCTCGCAGCGGTCCGCCGCCTGCGCGATGCGGGAATCGATGCGGGCGTGCTCGCGATGCCCATCGTTCCAGGTATCACCGATGACGAAGAAGATCTCGACGCGCTGGCCTGTGCCGCCCGAGCTGCCGGTGCAATGTGGTTTGCCGGGCACGTGCTTTTCCTGATGCCCTCGGCACTCAAGCAGTTCATTCCATTCATAGAAACGAAATTCCCGAAGCTCGCGCGCCGATACAAGGAAACGTACGTAGCTAATGGAAACGCGCCTGAGACTTATCGCCACGAAATCTCCTCGCGGGTGGAGCGTCTGCGAAGAAAGTATGGCTTCGATGTACGTCCTGACCGCAGCGGCTCTGACGCACGTGCCTGGCGCACACCGCAGATGAGTCTGGCGCTGGGGACGCAAGCACAGGAAGACACTCCAGAGTTGCCCAATTTTCCTGGACTTCCGCGGGTCGAGAAAAAGATTAGCGCTGGATAATTTAGCATAGTGTTAGTCCTAAGGATCTTCTCGAGCGAACTTCGGTACGATAGAACGAATAGGCTTACGTCGCCACGCCGGCGGCTTTCTTTTCGAAAATTTCGATCGCGTCAA